>NZ_JBQHST010000027.1:0-32937 GCF_052066095.1 Collinsella sp. HCP28S3_B9 | reverse complement strand
CCCCGCTGTCAATAGGACGAACAATCGTGATTTTGGCAGGGGTAGCTAAAAAAGCCCCGTCCCAAATTAGCTACCCCAGGTTGAGGTGGGCCAGAAGGGCTTCGCGGGTATTGGGAACGTTCTTCTCGATCACGGCGTCGAGGGCGACGTTGAGAAGCTGTCCCAGATCAGGCCCCGGTTTGACGCCGGCGCGAATCAGGTCCCCTCCGTTGATGCCAAGCATCTTAAGCGTATAGGGCTCCCCCGCTTCCAACAGTTCGTGGGCGAGCGAACGCATCTCCTCGATCGTCTCGACGTAATAGAAGCACGACGGTGCCTTACCCAGCGTATCGGCACGCTTAAGGTCCATAAGCTCGTCAATCAAACGCGGTGTGTCGACGCCCTCACCCGAAAGCGAGCGCATCATATTGAGCAAACAGGAGCGCTCGGGGCGCAACGGCTTATCGTGATACCTGATAAGCAGACACACGTCGCGAACCAAATCGTGCGAAAGCGCCAAGCGATCCATAATAGCGCGCGCTTTCTTGGCACCAAGCTCAGGATGACCGTAAAAGTGGCCGCTGCCCGCATGATCGACCGTAAAGCAATCGGGCTTGGAGACATCGTGCAAAAAAGCTGCCCACATTAAGCTCAACGAAGGCGCCACGCCGTCACACAGCGCCAGCTCCCCCGCTACCGTCAAAACGCGAGCGATATGGTCGTAGACATTAAAGGCGTGGTAGACGCTGCGCTGGTCAAACCCACGAGCCGGCGCAAGCTCGGGCACGGCGGCGCAAACAAGCTCGGGGTAGCGCAGCATCGCGTCTCCCCCGTGACCGGTCGATAGAATCCCCTCGAGCTCGATGCCTACGCGTTCGCGTGCCACGGCATCGAGCAGCGGCGAGCACTCGGCAAGCGCCTGTTTGGTCTTAGGCTCGATCATAAAATCCAGACGGCAGGCAAAACGCACGGCGCGCAGCATGCGAAGCGCATCCTCGTTAAAGCGACGCTTGGGATCTCCGACGGCACGAATCAGCTTACGCTGCAGGTCGCCCTGGCCATCATAACGGTCGACAAGACCGCGCTGGGGATGCCAAGCCATGGCGTTAACGGTAAAGTCACGACGTGCCAGATCGTCCTCAAGCGACGCCGCACGCTCCACACTCTGGGGATGGCGACCATCGGTGTAAAAACCGTCCAGGCGATACGTCGTGACCTCAATACGCTCATCGTCACAAAGGGCGGTAATGCCGCCAAATTTTATGCCCGACTCAACTACCGCAATGCTGGCTGCCTCGAGCGCCGCCTTGGACTCTTGCCACAGGCCGCTACAGCACATGTCAACATCGTGGCTGGGACGTCCCATCAGGGCGTCACGCACCCAACCGCCCACGAACCAGGCCTCGAGACCGGCGTCCTCAAGCGCACGTAGCACACGCAGGGAGGCATCTGTGGGCTGCGTACCGTTGAGCGAAACATTACACATACCTATGGCCTCCTACGCTTGCGAGCGTTAAACGATGGTTCTCAAGCAGTCTAGCAAGAAACAAGAGTGAGCGCACATGAAATCACATCGTCGATTCGAGCGAACGAGACAGCAGAGCCCATGCGGCCAACAGATAAAAACACCCGCCTCGGAGATCCAAAGCGGGTGTTCGGCAACGATGTGTCTAAACGGTTAGCAGACCTGGCGAACGTCGATGTGCTTCTTATATTCGTCCACCTTGGCAAAATCGCCCAAACCAGGGCACTCGACCACGTTGGCACCGGTTGCCATCGAGAGGCGCAGGGCGTCCTCGACGCACTCGGGGGCATCGTGCCACACGGACAGGAAGGCGGCAAGCGAGGAATCACCGGCGCAGACCGTCGAGAGCAGCTTGACCTCAAAGGTGCGTTTGGCAAACCAAATGTGCTCGCCGTTGGAGAAGTACGCGCCGTCGCCACCAAGGGTCAGCAGCACATTCTTAGCGCCCTTGGCGTGCAGCTCAGCCATAGCGCACTTAACGGACTCGTCGTCGCCACCGCTCACCTTAATGCCAAAGATGTCGAGGAGCTCGTCATCGTTGGGCTTAATGAGCAACGGCTCCATGGCAATGAGATCGGCCAGCTGATGGCTCGAAATATCGAGCACGAACTCGGCACCCTTTGCCTTAACACGGCGAAGAACCTCGGCCAGGAAACCCTCGGAGGTGTTGGGGGGCAGCGAGCCGCTAATGACCAGGCAGGTCATGTCGTCGAGCGAGTCGATGAGCTCAAACATCTCCTGCTCGTTGGCAGCATTGATGGCAGCGCCTGCATTGACCATGTTGTACTCGGTATCGGGACCGGCGTTGAGGAAAACGTTGACGCGCGTGATGCCGTCAGTCCACACGGGCTTGACGGGCACACCCAGGGCCTCGGCGCCCTTGACGATATACTCGCCTGAGAAGCCGGCAAAAAAGCCCAGGATCGTAGTGTCGACACCGTAGTGATCGAGGGTGAACGAGACGTTGAGACCCTTGCCATTGGGCGTATAGACCGCGTTGCGCGTGCGGGTGACGGTGTTGGCGGAAAGTCCGTCGCAGGAAATGTTGTAATCAATGGCGGGATTTGCAGTGAGCGTGTAAATCATGAATGTTCCTTTCACAAAGCAACGTGTTAATGAAAGTATATTCCACACCTTGTGAAAAGACCATAGCAACTCGGCGAACGGTGTAGAACGCGTGCAGGTCGCCAGAAAAGCAGCAAGGCGGGGCAAAAATATCAGGAATTGTTGCCCTGAAGCTCATTTGCAATTTACAAATAAGCGCCCCAGCCTAAACCGGGGCGCCATATGGTCAAGAATATGTAGCGTTTCGCTTACTTGCGATCGAGCTTGCGGACAGCAACGCGCTTGCTATACTCATCGACGTGACCGAAGTCGCCGATGCCCACGGACTCGGCAACATTGGCGCCGGTGGCCATAGCGAGCTTCATGGCCTCCTCGACGTTGTCGCGATCCCTGTACCACTTGTGCAGGAACGCAGCGAGAGTGCAGTCGCCGGCGCAGACGGAAGAGACCAGCTTGATGTTGAACTCACGCTTAGCGTACCAGATGTCCTCGCCGTTGGAGAAGTAAGCGTCGCCGCGGCTACCACGGGTGAGCAGCACGTTCTGGACGCCGGCATCGTGAGCCATCTTCATAGCAACGCGGACCTCGTCGTCGGTGTCGACCGGCACGCCAAAGATGGCCTTCATCTCGTGATGGTTCGGCTTGATGAGCAGCGGCTTCTTGTGAGCGAGCTCCTTGAGCTTGTCGGAAGACAGGTCCAGGACGACGTCGGCGCCACGAGCCTGAGCGTGATCCATGACCTGAGCCAGGAAGTCGGGCGTAGCTTTGGGAGGCACGGAGCCGGAGACGATCAGGCACTCAAGATCGCCCGCGGTGTCCAGGATGTTGTAGAGCTCCTTCTGGTGCTCCGGCGTAATCGGGGCGCCGGGATTAAGGATGCCGTACTCGTGCTGGCCATCGTTGACATAGGTGTTGATACGCGTGATGCCGTCGGTCCAAACCGGGCGGCACAGGCAACCCAGGTTCATGACCTCCTCGACGATGAACTTGCCCGTGAAGCCGGCGAAGAAGCCGAGCGCGACGGTGTCGACGCCCATCTTCTTAAAGGCGAAGGACACGTCGAGGCCCTTACCGTTAGCCGTGTAGCTGGCCGAGCCGGTGCGGACGTTCTCGTCGGGCTCGAGCGGAGAGCTCGAAACCGTCATGTCGACAGCCGGGTTAGCGGTTAGCGTGTAGAACATTTACAGTACCCCCTGTATATTTGAGGGCCGCGCGGCCAGCCCATTCCAACCACGCGGTTACCTCTGATACCAAATTAGCGAGCGGCAGCCTCAAGCAGCGCCTTGACCTCTTCGGCAGTGGTGCAGGCGAGCGCCTTCTCGGCGAGATCGTCGCACTCGGCCTTGGTCCACTGGCTGATGGTCTTGCGGGCGCGAAGGATAGACGGAGCGCTCATCGAGAACTCCTCGAGGCCCCAGCTGATCAGCAGCGGCTCAAGCAGCGGATCGGCAGCGGCCTCGCCGCACATACCGACCATGATGCCAGCCTTGACGCCGCTCTCGATGATGTTCTTGAGCGAGCGAAGCACGGCGGGATAGTACACCTGGTACAGGTTAGAAATGGTGTCGTTACCACGGTCGGCACACATGGTGTAGCCGATCAGGTCGTTGGTGCCGATCGAGAAGAAGTCGGCGACCTCGGCCAGGCGGTCAGCGATCAGCGATGCGGCAGGCGTCTCGACCATAATACCGACCTCGATGTTCTCGTTGAACTTGCGGCCCTCTTCGGTCAGCTCGGACTTGCACTCCTCGACAAGCTCCTTAACGGCCAAGACCTCCTCGACGCAAGTGACGAGCGGGATCATGATCTTGACATCACCAAAGGCGCTGGCGCGCAGCAGAGCGCGGAGCTGCACCTTGTACTGGTCGGGGTTGGCCAGGCAGTAACGCACGGCACGGAAGCCCATGAAGGGGTTCTCTTCCTTGACCATGTGCAGGTACGGGATCTCTTTGTCGCCACCCACGTCGAGCGTGCGGATGATGACCGGAGCGCCATTGAGCGCGCTGGCAACCTTGCGATAGGCGTTGAACTGCTCCTCCTCGGAAGGAAGCTCGGCGGAGTCCATGAACAGGAACTCGGAGCGGAACAGGCCAATGGCCTCGGCGTCGTGATCGAGCGCGTTGGGCACGTCATCGGGGTTACCGATGTTGCAGGCAATGATCTTCTTGATGCCATCGGCAGTCACGGACGGCTTGCCACGGAAAGCCTCGAGGGCTGCCTTCTCGGCAGCGAAAGCCTCGGCCTTGGCGGTGTAGGCGGCAAGCGTCTCCTCGTCGGGATCGGCCTCGACGATACCCTTGCCACCGTCGACGACAACGGTCATGCCGTTGCGCAGCGCGGTGCAGCTGTTGGCAACCGAAAGGACAGCCGGAATCTCGAGGGCGCGGGCGATGATCGCGGAGTGCGACGTGCGGCCACCGGTCTCGGTGACGATACCGGCAACGTGGGCCTTATCGATCGTGGCGGTCATGGACGGCGTAAGGTCGTGTACGACAACGACAGTGTTTTCGGGCAGGACGGAGAGATCGACGACCTCCTTGCCCAAAAGCTCGGCCAGAATACCGGTGCGGATGTCGGCGATGTCTGCCGCGCGCAGGCGGAACATCTCATCGTCCATGGACAGGAACATGTTCTCAAACATGGTCGAGGTGTCCATGAGCGCCTGCTCGGCGCAGGTGCCGCCGTCAATGGCGGCGTTGATGGCGTCGGTCATGCCCGGGTCCTGAGCCAGGACAATGTGTCCGCTCATGATCTCGGCCTCGGCCTCGCCCACCGTCTCCTTCATGTGGTCGGCCTGAGCCTGGGTCTTCTCGCAGAAGACCGAAAGGGCGGTCTGATAGCGCTCCTTCTCTGCTGCCGAATCAGCAACCTCGTGCGGCTCAAACGTCAAGTCGGGTTCGACGGCAACCATGACGGTGCCGATACCGATGCCCTCGGAAGCGTTGACTCCCTGATACATTCCTATTCCTCTCTCCGTGTCATGTGATAAAGCGTTTTGCCATATCCATGACAAAAGAGCGCAGTTCCCTTTAAACAGGTCACTGCGCCCCCAAATATGAACTTAGTTGTTCAACATGCGACCCGTTTGAGTTCTACTCGCCAAGACCGCTCTTGATGAGCTCGATGGCAGCAGCCAGAGCCTCGGCCTCGTCAGCGCCGTCGCACTTGACCTCGACCTCGGTACCGCAGGGGATGCCGGCAGCCATGAGGGCCATCGGGGACTTGCCGTTGACCTCCTTCTCGGGGGTGACGACCGTCACGTCGCAGGCGTACTTGCCCATGGTGGAGGCGAAGAGGCCAGCCGGACGCATGTGAAGACCCTGAGGATTAACGAGGGTAGCCTTCTCAGAAACCATAATTGACTCCTTTTTTGTGTTTAACCCCTATCAGCAATGCGACAGGAGCCATATTCACGACGTTGATTATATTAACTCACATCAAACGGTTTTTCATTATGTTTCGCACGAATTGTTGGACAGATGTCGTTCCTGCACGCTCGCCTGCCGGGCGGGGCGGTTAAGTTTGCTGCTCTACAGTCCTGCGCAAGACGGAAAGCACATTAAGTGCTTTCCTTTGCGTGCGGAACTCGCGACAAACTTAACCGC
Source organism: Collinsella sp. HCP28S3_B9 (assembly GCF_052066095.1). Classification (NCBI taxonomy): domain Bacteria; kingdom Bacillati; phylum Actinomycetota; class Coriobacteriia; order Coriobacteriales; family Coriobacteriaceae; genus Collinsella; species Collinsella sp. HCP28S3_B9. The sequence continues at coordinate 26,763 of NZ_JBQHST010000027.1, read as the reverse complement.
CCCGTCCGGCAGGCGAGCTGCGGAAACTCGGTCGGTCCAGAGCAATATCGTGCGAACGAAATTATGGCTGATAGTTTATTCGCCTGGTTGATCTGGTTGATGCGGTTGTCTATGCCCTCTTGTGAACTGAGGAATATGCCGAACTGTCGGCAGAAAGGGAACGTCCCTCAGTACCGGTTTACTTGAAAAAAGGCGGGGACCCCTGATGGAGTCTCCGCCTTATATACAGGGGGCGATGTTATTCGCAAGCTGCGGGATTAGACCAGACGGGCATTGATCGTTTTAGCGATCTCGGCAGCGTCGGTGGAACCCTTAACGGTGGCACGGAAGCCCTCGTCCATGAGCGCCTCGGCGACCTTGGACAGGATCTTGAGGTGCGTGGTGCCGGCCTGGGCACCGGGGATGAGCAGGGCAATAGCCACGTTGACAGGAGCGCCGTCCATGGTGTCCCAACCGGTCACGCCAGAGTCGTCCTTGACGACGATGACGGCGGCCTCGGTAATGGCATCAGACTTGGCATGCGGAATAGCGAAGCCCTCCATCATGCCCGTGGTGCCCTCGGCCTCGCGGGCCAGGAAGGCGTTCATTACGGCGTCGGCGTCGTCAGCGATACCGGCCTTGACAGCCTGGTTGGAGACAAAGCTCAGGGCCTCGTCACGAGAAGCAAAATCCTCGGCGACAAAAACGTTCTCGACCTTCACGAAGTCGGAAGCCTCAGCCTTGGGGGCCTCGACGGCAGCGGCCTTGGGAGCCTCGACCGGCTCAGCGGCAGCGGCGGGAGCGGCCTTCTGTTTCTTCTCGAAGTCATACTTCTTGAAAGCAACGAACAGGATGCCACCGACCACGGCGCCGATGAGGATCGCGAGGACCCACAGCGGACCGTTCTCGACAACGGGCAGGACCAGGAAACCACCGTGAGGCGCCGGATCGTGGACGTTGAACATAATGGTCAGGATCGAGGCGATGGAGGAACCGAGCATCATGATGGGCATGACGGGCCAGATGTTCTTGGTCATGAACGGAATGGCGCCCTCGGTGATGTGGGTGCAACCAAGGATGAGGTTGACGATACCGGCGTCATGATCCTCCTGGCTGAAGTACTTCTTGCCGACGATGACGGCGAAGGTGGTGATCAGCGGCGGAACGATGCAGGCAGCGGAGACGGCAGCCATGAAGTTGGTGCCGAAGTTATAGGTGTCGGTGCCGACACCGGCAGCCAGGGCCTCGGTGAGCATAGCGGTACCGGTGACGTAAGCAGCCTTGTTGACCGGGCCGCCCATATCAAAGGCGCACATGCAGCCAATAGCAAGACCCAGGACAACAGCGCCAGAGGCAGACAGACCCTTGAGGAAGTCCATCATGGCGGTGTTAATGGCAGCCATGGGGCCGGAGATGCCGAGCATGACCAGGCCGACGATGGCGGTCGAGAACAGCGGGTACAGGAAGATAGCCTTGAGGCCGTCCAGGTTCTTGGGCAGCTTGGCAAAAACCTTCTCGAGCAGCAGGATGACATAGCCAGAGAGGAAGCCGCCGACGATGCCGCCCAGGAAGCCGAAGCCCACGCCGGCACCGCCGGCATCGATCATGCCGGTCTCGGCATTAACGGGCAGGCCCTGGATGGCGATCATACCGGCGACAAAGCCGGGAACGAGCGCCGGGCGCTTGCCGATGGACTCGGCGATATAGGCGGAAAGCACGGGAACCATGAGGTTCATGGCGATGCCGCCGATGATCTTGAGCATAGCGGCAAAGCTGTTGTAGTCGGCAGCCGTCGAATCGAAGGACGTGATGCCCCACAGGAACGAAACGGCGGTCAGAACACCACCGGCAACGACGAAGACCAGCATGTGGCTAACGCCGTTCATGAGGTGCTTATAGATGATGTGACCGATGGACTCATTCTCCTCGACCTCATCCTCGACATCGGCAGCAGCCGCAACCGTGTCATCGCCCTTGGCGGCGAGAGCACGGTCGATCAGCTTGCCGGCAGCCTCGACGGACAGGGCCTTGGAAACACCGACGGAAACCATGGGCTTACCGGCGAAACGCTCCGCCTGGACATCCTTATCGGCTGCGACGACGACGGCCTTGGCACCGGCGATCTCACCCTTCGTGAGTTCGTTCTCGACACCGACCTGGCCATGAGTCTCGACCTTAATGGTCAGACCGCGCTCGGCAGCTGCCTTCTCCAGCGCCTCCTTCGCCATGAAGGTGTGCGCGATGCCGGTCGGGCAACCGGTGGCGGCGATGATGTCAAACTTAGCCATGTGTCCCTCCTTCTTGAGTACTGCGCCCGCGGGCGCTCCCCTACACGCGCTACGGTGCGCGTTTTTCCACTCCTGAAAGATACCAAGCCACCGCTTATATGAGAAGCAATCAAGCCTATTTCTCCGGTGAAAGGTTCTTTCACAACCGTAAACGGTCGATGAAAGTTTACCATCAACTATTGAAACAGCAAGGTGTATCTTGTAATTAAAATCCCCGTATACTAGAGCGGCACACAACAAGACAGCTTTTAATGCCAACCAGGAGTCATCCATGTCCGATAGCAGCAAGAGCGCACTCTCCCTTATTAGCACGCACAAGGGATACAGCGAGTCCGAGCAGCGCATTGTCGACTATATCCTAGAGCACCAGTCCGAGGCACCGCTCCTAACAGCCGCGCAACTCTCGCGCGCCGCCGCAACCTCCGAGGCCACCGTCTCGCGCTTCTGCCGCAAGCTGGGCTTTGGAAGCTTTCGCAGCTTTCAGTTTTCGCTGGCGCGCGACCTGGAGAGCCAGCGCAACGAGGGCCTCACAGACGAGGTCTCGCTCGATAATATGGAGCAGAGCCTCAAAAACATCCTCGCCGCAAAGGTCAGTGAACTCAATGCGACCATCGATGGCATTGATCACGATACACTGGCAGCCGTCGTGCACGCGTTTAAGAACGCAGGGGCTATCGAGTTTGCAGCCGTAGGTAATACCAACGCCGTTGCGCTTGACGCGACGTTTAAGTTTTCGCAACTGGGCCTTCGCTGTATGTCAAGCACCATCAGCGAGACATCAATCGGCTTTGCGCTCACGTTGCGCCCCGGCGACGTTATCGTGCTGATCTCGAACTCTGGCAAGTCGCGTCGACTGAATCGCATGGCAAAAGCGGCTCGAGGCTGTGGTGCCACCGTAGTCGTCATCAGCAGCGACAGCAAGTCTCCGCTTGCTCGCCTAGCCGACTACACCTTTAATACCGTGAACCACGAGGCGCTGCTCACCACGGGCGACTTTGCGTTCTCCAAGATCAGCGCCACGATGATCATCGAGGTTATCTACAACTTCCTGCTGCCCGAAATCGAGGACGCCCGAGAGCACATCAGCTACTACGAGGAGCTTATCCAGCCGGATAAGGTCGTGGAATAGAAATTATGGCGAGCCGACAAACGCCACTCGCCACGAAACCGGCCCATCTACTACGTTTTATCAGTATGGCCCAACCACAAACCGAAAATAGAAAAACCGCAGGCGTTCTACCTGCGGTTTTCTTTTTGCAATTCAAGGCGTGGTTGCCGATAGCCTATTAAACGTAGTAGATGGGCCGGTTTCGTGGCGGCCGGGTCGAACATACATGTAACGGCTCGGCCTAAGCACGCGCTTCCTCGAGCATCTGCTTAGCGTGGGCCAAGCTCGCCTCCGATTGATCGCCGCTCAGCATACGGGCGATCTCTGCGGTACGGGCGTCCCCGGCCACCTCATCCAGATGGGTTTGGGGAACGTCGCCGGGCTCTTTGCTCACCACGTAATGTTTGTCGGCCATGACGGCGACCTGCGCCAGGTGCGTTACGACAATCACCTGATGCGTTGCGGCAAGATCTGCCAGAACGCTCGCAAGGGCGCGTGCAGTAGAGCCACCAACACCGGCATCGACCTCGTCGAACACCAACGTATCCACGCCGTCCGCGTTACCCAAAACAACCTTGCTCGCCAACATGACACGGCTCAGCTCGCCGCCAGACGCAATGCGGCGCAGGGGGCGCGGCGTCAATCCGGCACCGCTACGATACAAAAGCTCGTAGCTCGAAGGGCCCGCCGGCGTCCACTCGGCGCGCGGAAGATCGCGCGAGTCCCAAACGAGCTCGGCGCCGCCCATCTCCAGGCGCGCCATCTGACGGCCAACCTCGTGACAAAAGCGCGGGGCTGCCGTATTGCGTGCACGCTTAAGTGCCTTGGCGGCGGCGAACAGTTCGCGCTCCGCCGCGCCAAGCGCTTCGCGCGCCTTCTTAATCTGCTCATCACCATCGTCTACCAGCGACAACAGCTCTCGGGAGCTATCGCGCATGGCAAACACGTCGTCCATGGTGGGACCCCACTGACGCAAAAGTCCCTTAAGGTCGGAATACCGCTCGCGCATACGAGCATGCTCGCGCGGGTCGAAGGCGACCCCATCTCGATAGGCACGCAGCTCGTTGGCACAATCCTCGAGCGAGATGCAGGCATCCGAAAGCGCATCGGCGATATCACCCAACTTGCGATCGACAGTAGCCATGCGCGAAAGCTCCGCCACGGCGCTGTTCACGGCATCGAGTGCTCCCCCTTCGGCAGCAAGCGACGCATGGGCATCGTTGGCCGTTGCCACCAACACCTCAGCATGCTCGGAGCGCGGCAGCAGCTCCTCGAGCTCCTCATACTCACCCGGCTTGGGGTCGACCTCGGCGATGCGCTCCAGAGCGAAGCGCGCTTCCTCGACACGACTCCCCTGCGCGCGTGAGGCCTCTTCGACGCGACGGACCTCTTTGGCAGCCGCGCGCGATGCCTTAAGGCAAGCACGATAGCGATCGAGCGCCTCGAGCGCCGGGCGCCCCGCCCATGCATCGACCATGGCAACATGATGCGCAGGGTCGAGCAGGCGCTGGTGCTCGTGCTGGCCGCAAAGATCCATCATCACACCGACACGCTCCGAAAGCTCACGCACGCTGGCGATGCGGCCGTCAATTTTTACGCGGCTGCGACCCTCGGCAGAAAGGCTGCGCTGAACGGTGAAGCCCTCCGTGTCGTGCGGGCCGTCAAACAGGCGCGCCTCGACGTTGGCAAGCGTCTCGCCCTCGCGCACCGTCGACGAATCCGCGCGCTCGCCCAGAATGAGTTTAAGCGCCGAGAGCAACGCAGTCTTACCGGCGCCGGTTTCTCCGGTCAGAACCGTTAAGCCCGCGCTCGGAACCAACGTCGCCTCGCGAATGAGGGCAATGTTGGAAACCTGCAGCTCATCGATCATGACGAACTCCGTAGAACACGCGGCTCACCGAGTTATAGAAGCTCTCGGGGCCGTAATCCAGCAGCAGAACATCGCCGGGACCGCGACGCACGGCCACGCTCTCGACCGTGCCATCGCAGGTAATAAACTGTCCATCGATGGCGATCGCAGGCACGCTCGGGCGGTCATCGGACATAAAAATCTCGACGACATCGCTTGGCGAGGTCAAAAAGGCGCGAGCCTGAATGGTATGTGGGGCGATGGGCACGCAAACCATGCCCGTGTAATCGGGACTGACGATGGGGCCGCCGGCGGAAAGCGCGTAGCCGGTGGAACCGGTCGCTGTCGAAACGACGACGCCGTCACCGCGCAGGCGGTCGATATGATGGCCGGACACCGTGATGTCGAACTCAACCATATCGGACAGGGGCCCGCGCGTAAGCGCCATATCGTTAAGGGCAAACGTGCGCACGACATCCTTCGTGCCATCTTCGCGCACCGAAACGATATCCGCGGCGAGGGTGGCGCGGCGGCTCACATGGAGCTCACCGGAAAGAGCATCGCTCACGACCTGCAAAATATCGCGATCCTCGGGGCTCGCAGCCGTCAAAAAACCCAAATGACCATAGGAAAGGCCCAAAATGGGAATCTCGCGGTAGTTGAGAATGCGGGCGGCACGCAACAGCGTGCCGTCGCCGCCGAGCGTAATGACCAGGTCGGCATCGTCAACATCGGGCGCACGCTGGATCTTGGAACGCTGATCGGCAGCCCATGCGACCTCGTAGCCCTGGCGCGAAAGCCAAAGCTCGAGCATCAAGCCGCTCTCGACCGCCTCTTGCTTGTAGTAATTGGGAACCAGAAAGACCTTCATAGCGTTGCAGCTTTCTCGCTCAAAGCCGTTACCTGTGATTGCAGCTCATCGTCGGCACGCTCGCCAGAGGAAAACCTCGTGCCGTACAGGAAAAATTCGACGTTGCCCTTGGCGCCATGGATGGGCGACACGCACACGTCGAGCGGAAACAGGCCCTTGGCGGCAAAGAGCTCAATCGCCGCCACAAGCGTATCGCGGCGGACGGAGGGGTCGGTCACGATACCGCCCTCGCCCACCAGCGCAGCCGGCGCCTCAAACTGCGGCTTTACGAGCGTGCAGAACGAACCCGAAGGCTTCAGGCACGCCAACACGGCGTCGATGATATTCGCGATACTCGTAAACGACACATCGCAGACAGCCAAGTCGATAGCGCCGCCGTAGCCAAGCTCGGGCAGCTGTGTCACGTTGGTGCGCTCATGGAGCCTCACCCGCTCGTCTTGGCGCAGCGACCAATCAAATTGAGCGCGACCCACATCGACCGAAACGACCGTTGCGGCGCCACGCTTGAGCAGGCAATCGGTAAAGCCGCCCGTGGAGCAGCCCACATCGAGGCAAGCAAGGCCCATGGGATCGATCCCAAACGCATCGAGCGCGCCCTCGAGCTTGAGCCCGCCGCGCCCCACGTAGGGAATACGGCCCTTCACGTGCAAGGGCAGACCGGGCGTCACCTTAAGGCCCGGCGAGGTCAAACGCTCGCCGCCACTCGAGACCAAGCCGGCCATAAGAGTGCGAAGGGCATCCGCGCGATCGGCGCAGATGCCCTGTGAAATCAGTTCGTCATCGAGACGCACACGTTTCATGAATGCCATCAACCATTCGTATCCGGAGACGCGGCCTGGCTATCCTGGGATTCGTTTGCCGCATCCTCATCGTATTCCTGCTCGAGCTTATCGGCCTCACGAGGCGTCAACTCAAACTTGTCGACCATATCGACCGCACGGGAGCCAAGTTCGATCGCCTCGTCAAACAAATCGAGCGAACGCTCCAAGGACGTATCCTTGGAGCGAACGGTAGCGATGATCTGGTCCAAGCGGTCCGAGATCTCGTCGAAGTTGCGGACGGAACCCTCTGGCATGGCTACTCCTCGACGGTACCGGTCTCGACCTCGGCGACCTCGGCACCCTCGTCGAGAACGCCGGCCGCAGCCTGAGCGGCGGCAACCTTGGCGGCAGCCTCGGCGGCCTGGGCCTCCTCGCGGGCGCGGTCCTCGGCCAGCAGCTCCTGATACAGGTCCTCGCCCGGTAGCTCCTCGCTACGCGCGATCTTGCCCAGCACGCCATTGACAAACGACGCGGACTGGTCGGTGCCATAGGCCTTGGCAAGCTCTACAGCCTCGTTGATCACGATGGCGTCCGAGACCTCCTCGTCGGTGAGGAAGCGCATCTCATAGACGGCGATACGCAGCAGATTGCGATCGGCGCCGGGCATGCGCATAAGATCCCAGTTCTTGGCGATGGAGCGCAGGGCGCAGTCGATGCGGTCGATATACTCGTAGGCACCGCGGCACAGCTCCAGAGCGTAGGGGTCGAGGGGACCCTTCGAGATCAGGAAATCGCCCTCGAGGACGCGCTCGAGCGGGCTGTCCGTGGCCTCGGCCTGAAACAGCAGCTGCAGCGCCTGACTGCGGGCAAGCGTACGCCCGCGATAAACCTTAAGGCTCAAAGGTTACTCCTTGGGGAAAACGAGGCCGTCGATGCAAACGTCAACGCGCTCGACCTCGACGCCTACCTGGGCATCGATAGCTGCGACCACGGCGGAGCGAACGGCCTCGGCGAGTTTCTTGAACGGATAGCCAAAGAACACCACGACGCGCACGGTGAGTGCGAGCTTGTCGCCGATGACCTCGGCCTCTACCGCCGGATCGGAAGCCGGGGACTTGGACGAAAGCATCATGGAGACAAGGTTGGTGGCAAGGTCCTTGACGCCCACGGAGGCGATGCCCTCGACATCCGTGACGGCGCGCGAGACGATGGCGGTCAGAACATCGGGCGAAATACCGATGCCGTCAATCTTGATTTCCTGGGGCATGAGTCCTCCTAGAAGAGTTGGTTGCTAGACGCGGGAGACGAACTTGCCGTCGCGGGTGTCAACCTTGATGACCTCGCCCTCGTTGAGGTACATCGGGACCTGGATGACAGCACCGGTGTCGATGGTGGCCGGCTTGGTGGAACCCTGAACGGTGTCGCCCTTAAAGCCCGGGTCGGTCTGGACGATGGTGGTCTCGATGAACATCGGCGGGGTCACGCCCATGAGCTCGTCGTCGGCGAAGAGCAACTGGCAGGTGTCGTTCTCGCGCAGCCACTTGGAGTTCTCGCCCACCATGTCCTCGGGAACGGGAACCTGCTCGTAGGACTCGTTGTCCATGAAGATGTAGTCGGCGCCGTCGTTGTAGAGGTACTGGAACTCACGGGTGGTGAGCATGACGCTCTCGAACTTGGTACCGGCGTTGCAGGTGTTCTCGACGACACGACCGCTCTTGATATCGCGGGTCTTGTAGCGCACAAAAGCACCGCCCTTGCCCGGCTTGACGTGCTGGAACTCGACGATGGTGTAGACCTTGTCCTTAATGCGGAGACCGAGGCCGTTCTTGAAGTCGGCGGTAGAAATGGTAGGCATAGCGACCTTTCTTGTTATGGGTAGAACGCACAAGCGTCCAAATTACATACGAGCGAAATTATACACTTGCAGGCGGCGCCTGCGGCGAGCGCATAAAAAGAGAACGCGGGGCGCCCGAATCATTTCGGACGCCCCGCTTCCAAAATCAAACTGAATGTCTTAGCAGTCGATGACGTGCAAGTCGTGCGGGGTCTTGGTGAAGGGCTCATAGCCGTTCTCGGTGACAACACCGTAATCCTCCAAGCGCACGCCGCCCACGCCGGGCAGGTAGACGCCGGGCTCCATGGTGACAACCGAGCCGACCTCGATGATGTTCTTGCTGCGGTTGAAGTTGGGCAGCTCGTGGATGTCGATACCGACACCATGGCCCAGGCCATGGTTGTAGTAATCGCCATAACCGGCATCGCCGATGATCTTCTTGGAAAGCTTGAAGATATCGTTACCCTCGACGCCTGGATGGATAGCGGCGACGCACTCCTCGTGGGTGCGGCGCACGAGCTCGTACAGGTCGAGCTGTTCCTGCGTGGGCTCGCCCATCACGACGGTACGCGTCATATCGGAGCGATAGTCGCAGTAGCCCGCGCCATAATCCATGAGGACGAAATCGCCCTTCTCGATGACACGGTCGCTCGGGACGGCATGCGGGTTGGCGGTGTTGGGACCGCTCGCGACGATGGAGCCAAAGGCCAAGCTGTCGGCACCGTTGGCGAACATAAAGTTCTCGAGCTCGTTGCGAACCTGCTTCTCGGTCATACCGGGCTTAATAAAGCCGAGCATGTGCTGGAAGGCGGCATCGGTGATCGACTGCGCGTGTCGCATGAGCTCGATCTCCTCGGCATCCTTGATGGCGCGCATCTTACGAATGTCGTCATGCATCAGCGGCAGCATGCAGGCGACGGAGCGATCCTCAAGACCACGCTGAATACCCTGGTAAAAGTTAATCTGCATGTCATCCTCGACGGCGCAGACACGACACTTGTTGGCCGCGATCTTGTCGGCAACCCAACCGGGGATGGTGCCCTCGTCCATGTCGTAGACCCAGGGGCTGCCGGCGGGCGTGTTCTCCTCAAAGCTGTTGAGATAGCGCGAGTCGGTATGGAACAGGCATTGATCGGCCGTAATAAATGCGGCGTGCGGAAACTCGAAGGTGTAATCGAAGACGCCCTTCACACCCGTGAGCCAACGGAGGTTGGCCTCATCGCGCACGACGATAGCATCGTAGCCGCGCTCGACCATCAGGGCACGGACACGCTCGATACGACCGGCAGGACCGGCAGCAAACTCAGACATTCAGATTCCTTTCTTATTGTCCTCAAAAAGAGCAGGACGGGCTTCAAACGAATAGCCGAACCACAAGCGATTCGCAACCGATTGAAAACCCGTCCCTCAAAATGATACGAAAGACGATGGATGTCAATAAAGTTAAAAAAGTTCCTTGCGAGAAGCCAGATACGCCTGCGCATGGCGTTCGAGAATCTCGTCCTCGACATTTGTCAGGCGAATGGCGCCGAGCGCCGCGGGCAGCGGCAGCATGCTGCGGTTTGAGCGGGCAAACTGCTGCTTGCGGAACTCCTCGATAAACGCGGTGGGCTCCAAGTCGAACGCAAGCTCTTCGATGCCAAAGTCCTCCAGGCAATCGTCGAGATCAAACACATTGTCGATATCGAAGTCGCAGGCATCATGTGCTAGGCGCGCCTCAAAGCGCATACCCTCGGAAAGGAGCTGGTATGCGGGAACGTTAGCCGCGGCCTCGCCCAGGCAGGCGCGAAGGGTGCGCTCCCCTGTCTTACCAAAATCGAGTGCATGGCGAGCACTGGGGTTCGTGGCCATGAGCACATCTTTGCGCGCGGCCTGGGACCACTGCACGGCATTGACGAGCGCGACCTCCTCGCCGGAAAGAATCTCGGGAACAGTCTCGGTAAACTGATTCCAGCGGGACTTGCTGCTCGAAAGCATGGTGCCAACAAGCACCACATAGCCGAGCTTGAGATCCTCGGGGTCCGCCTCGCGAACAAGGTCGAGGTCACACACGACCAAGCCCGATTCGGGACGGAACGCGATAGCGGGAAGCGCATTCGACGACGAGGCGACGAGTGGCTTCATGGTCGTCGCGACCGTGAGCATGGCGTCGAAGGTCGTCGGCAGCAGGGCGCACTCGGTACGACCGCACCACTGGTTGGCGCACCAGCAAACAACCGAGCAGGTTGCGTCATCACCAACGGCGACGACCAGATCGTCGCAGGTAATGCCGTTGGCAGATAGCGCGCCAAAGATGGCATCGGCATCGGCCAGCGTGGCACCAGCAGGCAAAATCTCGAGTGGGAGCTGCGATACGACAAAACCGGCATCAACCAGCGCATGCTCGACGACCTCGCCAAAACGCTCTGACGTGGCGTCGTTCCAAACCACCAACGCGCGCTTAGGCTTGCCCACAGCCGAGGCAAACATGCGCGACAGCTCCTCGAACGCGCCCAATCCGACGCGGACATCGACACTGCGGTTTTGGAAATTGATCAGTTGACGGCGAATCATAGCAGCCCACGCTCCAAAAGCATCTCGGCACAAAGGTAGGAAACGTCCTCGAAGGACTTGTTGCGAATATCAAGGGTAATATCGGCGGCCTGGCGATATAGCGGACGGCGATGCTCAAACAGGCGCGCGGCATGCTCGGGCGAACGGAAATCGGGACGCGTGTCGGACCGACGAATCTGGCGAATCGAATCCTCAAAGTCACCTTCGAGATACACACAGATACCCATCTGGTGCATAAGCTCAATATTCACCGGAGTCTCGACGATACCTCCGCCGCAGGAAACCAGCAGGCTGCGCTCGCTTTGGAGCGAACGGAGCGCCGAGGTCTCGAGCTCGCGAAAACGTTCCTCGCCCTCGGTCTCAAAAATCTCGGTCACCGATTTACCGCAACGACGCACGACAAGGCGGTCGGTATCGATAAAGCGACGTTTGAACATAGTGCCCACGTTGCGCGCAAGCGTCGATTTGCCCGCGCCCAAAAAGCCGATAAAGAAGATATGGTCGCAGCCGTGTTTGGTGTGCTGGGACATAGCGAGACCTATTCCTCGCAGGGAAGGTCGCGCAGGGCCCGGCGCTCAAAGATACGGAAGATCTGCGTATACCACAGGTCCTGAGTGGCCTGCGGCTTTACCAGGATGGTATCGACGCCGGCGAAATTGCCGCTCCACACGTCCGTGTAGAGCTGATCACCGATCAGCACCGCCTCGTCGGCCGTGGCGCCGAGGCGCTTAAGACCCGCCTTGAGGGCAAACGGAGCCGGCTTCATGGCGTGGCTAATGGCCTCGAGTCCCAGCTCGCGTGCCGAGCTCATGACCTGGTCGCGATGCCAGTTGTTAGACACCATGCACAGCTTAAAGCCTTTGGCGCGGGCGGCGTCGAGCCAAGCGGAAACCGCGGCGGGAACCTGCTCGGTGTCGCGCGGCACCAGGGTGTTATCGCGATCGAGCAGAATGGCGCGTTTGCCGTCGGCCCACAGGGTATCAAGGTCGATGCGGTCGACGGATGCAACATATCGTTTGGGGCTGAAAATCCTCATGTTTAATTCCAAGACTGTTGGTGCTCTTCGTAGGTTTGCGAGAAGTACTCCTCGTCCTGCGTAATGTAGAAATACAGGTCATCGGAGTCGGTCGGCTCAAGCGTGGCCTTGAGTGCCTCGAGCGACGGGGAGCAGATGGGCGTGGGTGGCAGACCCTCGTGCTTATAGGTGTTATACAGACTATCGCTCTGCAGGTCGTCGGCGGAAACCTCGCCACCGGTGACATACATCATGGTCGCATCGCTGTTGAGATAACGCAGACCGTCGAGCTTGCCGGCAAGGCGGTTGTAGAAGACCGAGGCGACATGTGCGCGCTGCTCGGCGTTGAGACCCTCGCGCTCAACGATGGAAGCGAGATTGATGATGTCGTAATCGGACATCTCCACGCCGTAACGCTCTTTGATCTTGGCCTCGCACCCGGCAAAATCGAGAGACTTGTACTCGGTGTTGAACTGATCGAGCATGGCGCGGATAACGTCATCGGCGCTCGGGTCCTTGCCCAGCGAATAGGTCTTGGGGAACAGAAAACCCTCGAGCGAATCGTTGGCAGCGCCCTTAAGGAAGCTATAGTCGTCCACGTAGTTGGAGGCCTTGGCCTGGTTGAGGAAGTCCTCCTTAGAGATGCTGTCGTAGGCCTGGGCCACACGGTCGGCGACTTGATCGACCGTTAGACCCTCGGGAATAGTAAGCGCATTGGAGCCCACATTGGGGCCTTCCATGAGCTGCTGAACAACCTTGGTCGCATCCATGAATGTGGTGAACGAATAGGTACCAGGCTTGAGCGACATATCGGCATTGAGCTTTTTGACCGCCGCATAGTAATCCTTGGGATTTTCGACGATATGGTTCTCGGAGAGGATCGAGGCGATGGTGTCGCCCGAAGCACCGTCGGGAATGGTCACCGTAACCTGCTGACCAGCCGTGACCTTCGTATCCTCACCGGCAAAGAAGCCCTTGACGGCCGGCACGACAAAGAAAGCGATCGCAGCAAGCGCGAGCACCGCCACCACAACGCCGATGATCATGGGAACCGGAGAACTCTTCTTTTGAGCACCGCGTCGAGCACGCGTGTCGTAGCTCGAGCGGGTCGCCGGAGCAACGCCATGCAAACCGCGAGCATGATGCGAATGCGATTGGGTAGCCTGCGTTCGCCGGACAGGTGCCTGCTGCTTAAAGCGGGTACCGCCTGCAGGCTGGGCCGTACGAGCAGTGGGCTGCTGAGCCGCGCGAGAAGCCGGATGCTGAACCGAACGAGCAGAAGGCTGCTGACCTGTCCGTTGAGCAGGTTGGGCCGAACGAGCGAAGGGCTGCACCGGGCGCGTGCCAGGCTGAGCTGCGCGCTGCGTCGGCTGTGCCGGACGCTGGCCAGGCTGGGCAGGGCGCGACGCGGGCTGACGTGTACGATTCGGCTGGCGCGGATCGGAAGCGCTAGGCATGCGAAACCTCCTCGTTTTTACGATCGAGCCATGTCTGCAAGAACAGGCTGGCGGCAATCATGTCGATCTTGCCCCTCATCTGCTTTTCGTTGAGGCCCTGCTCGCGCAAGATACGCTTTGCCTCTTGCGAGGACAGACGCTCGTCCTCAAACTCCAACGGAAGATCGAGCTCGTCGGCGATCTTTTGTGCCACGGCGGCAACGCGCTCGGCTTGAGGGCCGGGCTCGCCGGCCATGGACAAGGGACGTCCGCTTACCAGGATGTCGGGCTCATAGTCCTCGACCAGGTAACGGAACGTCTTGGCCATACCGGTGACCTCGGCGGCCGGGAGTACCTTGACAGGCATCGCCATCTTGCCATCACGGCTCGAGACGGCAATGCCAATCCTGGTCTCCCCTATGTCCAGCGCGAGCGCGACCACAGCGACAACCTAGGTTCTTAGGCGCCCAGCGCGGTCTTAGCGGCCGCGAGGGCATCGGCGATACCGACAGCGTTCTTGCCACCGGCCTGGGCCATGTTGGGACGACCGCCACCGCGGCCATCGACCAGGCCCGCGATCTGCTTGATCACGTTGCCGGCGTGGAAACCGGCCTTGACGGCGTCATCGGAGCCGGCGGCAAGCAGGGCCGGGGTGCCCTTCTCGGTCACGCTGGCAACGACGCAGGCAACAGGGCCGGCGACCTTCTGGTGCACGGTATCCCAAACGTTGCGCAGGTCGGCGGCCTCGAGACCCTGAAGCTCAGCGACGACGAGCTTGTAGCCATCGAGCTCGACGGCGCCCTCGATGGCGCTGGAGATAGCGTCGGAGGAGCCACCGGTCAGGGCCTTCTTGAGCTTATTGGACGTCTCGCGCAGCTCGGCCTGCAGGTTCTCCACACGAGCGGGAACCTCGTCGACGCGGCACTTGAGCGCAGCGGCAGCGGCGTCGACGAGTGCCAGGCGGTCGGCCATGTAATCGAGAGCGCCCTTGGAGGTCACGGCCTCGATACGGCGGACGTTGGAGCCCGTAGAGGACTCGGAAATGATCTTGAACAGGCCGATCTCGGCAGTGTTGGCGGCATGGGTGCCACCGCAGAGCTCGCGGGAGAACGGCTGGTCCTCGGCGCCTACGGAAACGACGCGGACAACGTCGCCGTACTTCTCGCCAAAGAGGGCGACAGCGCCGGCGGCCTTGGCCTCGTCGATGCCCATGACGCGGGTCACGACCGGCTTGGAAGCGAAGATCTGCTGGTTGACCAGGTCCTCGACAGCCTTGAGCTGCTCGGAGGACAGGGCCTCAAAGTGCGTGAAGTCAAAGCGCAGGTGCTCGGGCGTCACCAGCGAGCCGGCCTGGGAGACATGCTCGCCCAGGACCTGCTTAAGCGCGGCGTCAAGCAGGTGGGTGGCGGTGTGGTTGCGGCGCAGGAAGCCACGACGCTCGGCGTCGAGCGCGGCGGTCACGGTGGCGCCGACGGTCAGCGTACCCTCGGCAACGTGGGCGACGTGAGCATACAGGCCGTTGTGGTTCTTGGTGTCGGCAACCGTCAGCGCAACGCCCTCGGCAGAAAGCTCACCGGCGTCGCCCTGCTGGCCGCCCATCTCGGCATAGAACGGGGTGCGGTCGAGCACGACCTCGACGTCCTCGCCGGCGGCAGCGGACTCGACGGACTCGCCGTTGCGCACGATGGCGACAACCTTGGCACCCTCGATGACGTCGTTGTCATAGCCGTCGAACTCGGTCGCGGCAACTTTGTCGGAAAGCTCGACCCACACGTCGTTGAAGCTGCCCCAGGCGTCGCCCTTGGCGTTGGCGCGGGCGCGGGCCTTCTGGTCCTCCATGCAGGCGGTAAAGCCGTCCATGTCGACGTCGTGGCCAGCGGTACCGGCGATCTCGACGGTCAGGTCGATGGGGAAACCAAAGGTGTCATGCAGCTTAAAGGCAACATCGCCCGGAAGCACGGCGCCCTCGGCAAGCGCTGCCAGGGCCTCGTCCAGGTAAACGCGGCCGTTGTCGAGCGTCGTGGAGAAGCGCTCCTCCTCGGAGGCGACGATACCCTTGACGAGCGCGACGTTCTTGAGCAGCTCGGGATAGGCCTCGCCCATCTGAGCGTTGACCTCGTCGATGAACTTGGTCAGGAAGGCGCCCTCGATGCCCAGCAGGCGACCGTGGAACACGGCGCGGCGGAGCAGGCGGCGAAGGACGTACTCGCGGCCCTCGTTACCGGGGAGGATGCCGTCCGAGATCATGATGTCGACGGCACGGGAGTGATCGGCGATGATACGCAGCGAGCGGCTGGCACCGGAGTAATCGTCGGCGTCATAGGTCTTGCCGCTGATCTCCTCGCCCAGCTTGATAAGATGCTGCATCAGATCGCCGTCGTAGTTGGCGGTCTTGTGCTGCATGATAGCGGCCATGCGCTCCAGGCCCATGCCCGTATCGAGGTTGCGGTGCGGCAGCTCCGGCATGGAGCCGTCCTCCTGGCGGTCGTACTGGGTAAAGACGAGGTTCCAGAACTCCAGGAAGCGGTCGCAGTCGCAGCCGGGCTTGCAGTCGGGGCTGCCGCAGCCGACCTCCTCGCCCATGTCAAAGTAGATCTCGGAGCACGGACCGCAGGGGCCGGTGGGGCCGGCGGCCCAGAAGTTGTCGTCCTCGCCCAGACGCGAGATGTGATCCTCGGCAACGCCCAGAGAGCGCCACACGTCATGGGTCTCGTCGTCCTCGGTAAAGACGGTGAAGTACAGGCGGTCGAGCGGCAGCTTGAACTCCTTGGTGATGAGCTCAAAGGCCCAAGCGCAGGCCTGCTGCTTGGAGACGCCGCCAAAGGAGAAGTCGCCGAGCATCTCAAAGAAGGACAGGTGACGGCCATCCTCGCCGATGCAGTCGATGTCGTTGGTGCGGACGCACTTCTGGCAGGAGATAGCGCCGATCTCCTTCATGGTCTTCTTGCCCTGGTAATACTCCTTAAACTGGTTCATGCCGGCGTTGGCAAGCAGCAGCGAAGGATCGTCGGGGACGAGGGACGAAGAAGGATAGAGCTTAAGACCGCGCTCCTCAAAGAAGTTGAGGAACTTAGAGCGAATCTCAGCCGTAGTCATTGACGGGTAGTCAGCACTCATAGAGGGAATCTCCTCGGTTTCACATCGAAACAGTTCAAACGTAACGATATTACCATCCCACCGCGCAAGTGCAAAAAAGAGGGCCGCCAAACAGCGACCCTCCAGCGAATTTGCACGTTATTGCCTATGAACTTGAACTTGAAATGACTTACTGCTCATCATCGTCCATGGAACCGTCGATGCCGGTATTGGTATCGTCGTCCGAGTTGGAATCGTCGTCTTTGGCGAAGGGATTCTTGAAAAAGCCCGTAGCATCGGGCTGAAGGCCCGAGAGCTTGATCCAGGGGTTATCGAGCTCGGGCCTGGGCATGGCCTGGGCCTCGGGCGCAGTCTCGTTACCGATGAGCTCGGACTCATAGATGAACGTATCGTCTCCAAGCGCGTCATAAGCGGCGACCGGGTTACCCTCAGTATCGCGATAGGGCGTGCCCTTAAACACGGCGCCGTCGTATGCCACGAGCTGGCGGCCGGTCTCGTTCTCAAAGTAGTAGACGAAAATGCCCTTGAGGGCCGCGCACAGCGGGATGGCGACGACCATGCCGATGGCGCCCATAAGCGCCGAACCGATAACGAGTGCCGTCAGGCTCATGATGGGATGCACCTGCACCGAGCTCTGCATGACCTTAGGCGAAATGACGTTGTCGGTGACATTTTGTGCCACCATGGTCACGACCAAGGTCCACAAAGCCAGCATCGGGCTGAACATAAAGCCGAGCACCGTGGCGATCGCCGCGCTCACCCAGGGACCGACAACCGGAACCAAGTGCATGATGCCCGTAAAGATGGCCATGAGCGCCGCGTAGGGATGGCCAATGAGCGTAAAGCCGATAAAGGCGAGGATGCCACCGCAGATGGACGTCACGACCATGCCGCGCATATAACCGCCGACCGAGCGCGAAAGAATCGCGACCATAAAGCGGTACGAGGTCTCCTTTTCCTGCCCGATGATGGTGCAGACCTCGTGGTGCATACGGGGATAGTCGCAGGCCAGCCAATAGGCAAGCACCAGACCGAGGAAGATGACGAACAGCTGCGAGGCCGTATTGGTAATGAACGGGAATACACCACGACCAAGCTCGGCGGCAATCTGAGATACATACTTGGACGCCACGGTAACCAGCGAAGAAAGATTATCGTCCAGATACTCTTTGAGCGGCGTGTTGTTGAGCGTCTTGGCATGCGAGACCATCTCGTTGAGATCACCGCCCGCAACACGAAGCTGCTCAGGCAGGCGACTCAGGACTTCCATGATCTGACCAAAGAGAATCGGCGACAAGATGCAAACGACACCGACGAGCACAGCAACGACCACGATCAGCGCGATAAGCGAACCAATGCCACGGTTGACGCCGTGATGCTCGAGCCAGTTAGTAATCGGCGACATCACAAAAGCGATGATGGAACCAACAGCTAGAAACTCGATAACCGGCGCCAAGATACCCATAAGGTTAAAGATGACGGCGGCGATGACAATGCAGCCGACGACGGCCCAAATGCGAAGCGTCAGAATACGGGTATCGCGCAGCGCGCGATCGGTTTGTTGGGGGTGTTCACTCATGAACGAACCATCACTCCGTCGGGGTCGATCTTATCCTGAACCTTCTTAAGGGTACGGCGCAGCAGGCGCGAGACCTGCACCTGCGAGATGCCCAGCTTCTTGGCGATCTCGATCTGGGTCATGCCCTTTACGAAACGCAGCTCGATAACCTCGCGCTCGCGCGGCGAGAAATCGCGGATGGCCTCCTCAATCACCAGGCGGTCATCGGTAAAGTCGAGCTCGTTGTCGTCGTCGGCGTAGCGGTCGAGAATTGAAGGCGCGTCGTCAGAATCGGACGCACCGGGGGCCTCGATGGGCACCGAGGTATAGGCCGAGGACGATTCCATGGCCTCCAGCACCTCGTCAACGGTCACGTCTAGGTACTCAGCGATTTCCTCCACCTTAGGCGAGCGCTGCAGCTCGTTAGTGAGCTTGTCGGTGGCCTGGTTAACCTTGGCAGAGAGCTCCTGTAGGCGACGCGGAACGCGCACACTCCAACCCTTATCGCGGAAGTGACGCTTGATCTCACCCAAGATGGTGGGCGTGGCAAACGTGGTGAACTCAAGTCCGCGCTCGGGGTCAAAGCGGTCGATAGCCTTGAGCAAACCCAGATAGCCGACCTGCATGAGGTCGTCGAGCGGCTCGCCGCGATTCTTAAATTTGTTGGCAAGAAACCTTACCAGGTTCATATGGGACATGACGAGCTGCTCGCGGGCGTCCGGATCACCGGTCTCTTTGTAGCGACGAAACAGCTCGCGGGTTTTCTCCTTGTCCCAAGCGGTCTTACCGCTCCGGGAACGTTCGGTCATATTAGATATCCGCCTTGAGATCGAGGGAAAGCGTCAGGGGCGCCGCAGTCTTTTCGTAGGAATCGCACACGCTTGCCAGAATGAGCTCGGCATATACGGCGGCCTGGTCATCCTCATCGACAGTCGCCTGGTCGCCAAAGGTGAAGGTCATGCCCACGTGAGACTCGTCGACATCGAATTTGATCGAGATAACGTCAGAATCAACGGCCGTGCAGCCAAAGATGAAGGCCTCCTCGGCAGCCATACGAATGTCCTCGATGCGATCGACGGACATGGAACACAGCGCGCCGACATTAGCCGCCGTCATGCGCACCAAGCGTGCCAGACGCGGATCCCCGGCAACAGTCAGCGTGATAGAGCAAGTTGCTTCACTACTCATCGCAGGACTCCTCGGAGGTCTCGGCGGGCGTGTAGGTGTAATACCGGGCTGCTTTAGCAGCAGGCTTCTGTGCATCATCGTCACCAGCAGCGGCATCGTCCCCGGCTTCGCCAATCAGGACACGCTCGGTCGGCTGCTCGGCTTCGGCGGCAGCGGAAAGATTGCGCTCGGCGTCGACCGCGGGAGCCTTCACCTTGTTAAAGAGTTTCTGAACGGCACCGGCCGCAGAGTCGGTCACGCTCGACACAGCATTGCTGGCCTCGGCCATGCTGCCCGTAACCTCGGAAATGTCGCGAACCACGGCTTCGACCTCTACGAGATTGGAGGTAAGGGCGTCGACGGCGGTCTTGCTCGACTTGAGGAGCGGCTCAACCTGCGCCAGCGCGGGGGTGAGCTCATCGACGGCGCCATCGAGCTTTGCTACCACGGGCTGAGCCTCGGCGATGGTGTTGTTAAGGTCGCTCACCGTCTTGTCGAGCGAATCAACGACAGTGCGGGTCTTTCGCAGCGTGAGCGCGAGCTCGATGACAGCCCACACGCCGGCAACGGCGAGCAGCAGCAGGGCGATTTGGATGGGACTCATACAAGCCTCCCGAAGGAATCGAAATACAGACGCTGTTCATGGTACCCCAAAGGGGACCGAACATGCCAAGAGCAGCAACGTGAGACAAAATTACCAGCAGCTACTTCGGTGCATTCCCGCTACGGTCGCGCTCGCTTTGCTCTACACGCCACTCTTCCCAGCCGCGGCCGGCAGGCTGCCAAAACGCACCGCGCTCCAGCCCCTCGGGCAAATAGCGTTGATCGACCCAGCCTTCGGGATAATCATGCGGATACTTATACACACCGTATTCGTCACTGCCCGGGCGATGACGATCGCGTAGATAGCTCGGCACCTCGCGCAGCCCACTTGAATGAATATCGGCCAACGCCGCATCAATCGAGGCCTCACACGCGTTGGATTTTGGTGCCAAGCACACATAGAGTGCAGCCTGAGCCAGATTTATGCGGCACTCGGGATAACCGATGACCTCGGCAGACTTAAACGCGGCATGCGCCACCAATAGCGCCTGCGGGTCGGCGTTGCCAACATCCTCAGAAGCCTGAATCATAATACGGCGAGCGATAAACTTAGGGTCCTCCCCCGCATCGATCATGCGCGCGAGCCAATAGATCGTGGCATCGGGGTCGCTGCCGCGCATAGACTTAATAAACGCGCTGATGATGTCGTAGTGCATGTCGCCGTTTTTGTCATACGAAAAACCACGGCGCGGATTGGCAATCTTTACGTCATCCACGGTAATGGGATAACGCTCCCCCGCCGCCGGCGCTGGCGTTCCCTCGGTATCGGGACGCGTGACGGCAATCTCGCTCGCAAGCTCGAGCGTCGTGAGTGCCGAGCGAGCGTCACCCGCAGCCAGCGTGCAGATGGTCTTAACCGTATCCTCATCGGCCGAGAACTTGCCGTTCAAACCCTGTGGCGCCTCGAGCGCACGCTCGATAAGCGTGGCGATATCCTCGTCCTTTAAATGTTCAAGTTCCACCACGCGACCGCGCGAGAGCAACGCCGAGTTGACCTCGAAGTACGGATTCTCCGTCGTGGCGCCAATCATAATGACGGTACGGTTCTCAACCGCATGCAGCAGGGCATCCTGCTGCGACTTGGAGAAGCGGTGAATCTCGTCGATGAAAAGAATGGTGCGACGGTCGTACGTATTCAGGCGCGTCTTGGCCTCGTCAATCACGCGGCGCAGGTCCTTCACTGTGCCCGTCACGGCGCTGACCTCGACAAACTCGCTCTTGGTATGGTTGGCGATAATGTGGGCCAGCGTCGTCTTGCCCGTACCGGCCGGCCCATACAGAATCACACTCGACAGCACGTCATGCTCAATCGCGGCACGCAACCACGAGCCCTTACCGACGGCCTTTTGCTGGCCCACGTACTCGTCGAGCGAATTGGGCCGCATGCGCACCGCAAGCGGCGCATTCTGAAAGGAACGCTCACGCGTCGAAGCAGAAAAAAGGTCGTCCATAGCCATCCCGTGCATCAATCAAAAACGTTTTCCATGAACAGTATACCGAATATATACGAACTACCGTTCGTTAATATAGGTACGGTGCGGAAACATCAATCCCGGGAACAGCTTGCTCGTGAGCTCGCAGAAATAACCGTCCGTCATGCTCGCAATGTAATCCACGACCGTCTGGTCCTTATCGTCCTGCCATGCATAGGTGCGATCGTAGTAGGAAAGCTGCTGCTCAATGCGAGAAATGTGGTGCTTAAAGATATACGAGGACTCGTCGCCTTCGTTTATGTCCCGCAGGCAACGTTCATAGAGCTTTTCGAAGGCCTCGCGCAGCTCCGCTTCGGAGTCGCCTTCTATGCCGCCCTTGCTATAGATCTTCTCGTAGTTCTCGCGCTTGGCCCGGCGGATCTCCGCAAACAGGTCCTCGCTCATCTCGATGCGCGGCTTGCCATAGCTGTGCTCGACGATATCGATAGAGGCATGCGTAAGGATCCAGCTGTTGTATGCACCGCCCAGGTCATCGTCAAAGGCGTCGGGTGACAGCAGGCCCGCCGCAATGGCGTCTTGGCGATCGCGCCCAACGTAGGCAAGGATATCCGAGATGCGAACCACGCAGCCCTCGAGCGTCATGGGGCGCAGGTGCTCAATTGCGCTATAACCCGTGGCAATGCATTCCTCAACCGTCTGGTCGAACTGGTTAAAGGAACCCATGTCCGAAAGCTCAAAAACACGCTGTTCGTACTCACCGTTGTGGCACAGTACGCCATCGAGCGTCTGGAGCGACACGTTGCGGCCGTACAGCGCGTCGAGCACACGAACGGATTGTACGTTATGGAAAAAATAGCGACCCGTGCGCTCGTGATAGATATCGTTGAGGAAACGCTCGCCGGCATGGCCAAAGGGCGTGTGGCCCAAGTCGTGGCCTAAGCCAATCGCCTCGATCAGATCGCAGTTGAGCCCCAGAGCACGCCCGATATCGCGAGCGATGCGCGAGACAAGCTGCACGTGCAGGCCGCGGCGCGACAGATCGTCGTTGCTGCGAAAACTGAAGACCTGCGTTTTGCCTGCATAACGTGTGTATGCTGGCAGATGCAGAATCTTTTCGATATCGCGCATAAAGGCCGGACGCATAAGCGTGCCCTCGTCTGCGGCTCGATCGACACGGCGGATGGCCTGGTCGTCACCGCATCGATAGGGATTAACGACACCCGCGGCGCGGTCGGCGGCAATGCGCTCGACCAGCTCGGGCGACAACGCCGCGGGAATGCGATCCAGGCGCGCCTTGATGGCGGCTGTCTGTTGATTGATTGCCATGGCATGCTCCTTAAAAAAAGGGCGCGCAAACGGTTACAGCGTACTACCCACGAACTCGATTATGGCAAATATTGGCACCAAAAACGGCAGCAAAGGCAGCGAGCGCGATTTTACGATGAGACAGGCGGCGGCAAGGGTCAGGAGCGCAACCGCAAACGCGACGACGCCGCCCAAGGGATCGAAGGTGCAAAGGGCAAAGAGCGCCTTGGCATCCCCCATGCCAACGCCGGGGGCATGGCGAAGGCGACGCCAGAGTGACTCAGTAAGCACAAGGGCAAGGTAGACGATGACCGCAAGACCGGCGTGGTCAAGCGCCATGTTAACGCCCTTGTCGAGCCAGACGCCTGCAAACGCCGCCACCGCACACGCGCCGGCAAGCTCATTGGGAAACCGCCGCTCGCGGGCATCAATCACCGCGCCGGCAAAGATGCAAATCCAAAACGGGATATAGAACATCGAAACCCCTCAACTGAGCGCTCAAACGTAAAACCACCGCAAAGGTTCTATATCCCCTTTGTGGTGGTTTTGATGGTGGTTATTTGGCGCCCTGCATGACCTCGTCGAGGGTAACGCTTACGGCGTGCTGCGTCGGCACCCAGTCGACCTTCAAGAACAGCGCTGCCACCGTAATGGGGATATAGCTGAACATAAAGATCGGGAAGGTAAACAGGTTGGTTACCAGACGCCACTTTTGCGCGCAGTGAATATGCTTGTATTCAAAGATAGTCGTGAGCAGCGCCAGGATAAAGAAAGTCTGATACATCATAGCGAAGGTCATAATGAGCGAAGCGGCACACGCCTGCATCTCGACTTCGGTAGCCAAGAAACCGTGCGAAAGGCCGCCCACGATGAGGAACGTCGCATTAGCGAGCATCGAGATCAGAGAGAGCAGCATGCCCGGTGCGATCGTCATAAACATGTCGTAGGCGGCAAAGCGATGATAGCGGAAGGTCGATTTGACCAGGTGCTTACCGTACGTAAAGAACACCTGGTAGAAGCCCTTGGTCCAACGCATACGCTGTTTCCAGGAAGCCTTAAACGTCACGGGCTGTTCGTCAAAGAACTCCGCCGGCGCATAGCCAATGCGAATGCCGTGAATGGCACAGAACGTGGTGAACTGAATATCCTCGGTCAGCGTGTGGAACTGCCAGCCGTGCATACCCTCGATAACGCTGGCGGAGATGAGGTAGCCCGAACCCGAAACGGCGCAAGACGTCTTACAGATGTTGCGCGCATTGTTGAGAAAGCGCGCCTCGCGCAGATACCACGTGGCATTAGCTGCCGAGATCCACGAGCTGCCAAAGTTCTTGGAATTGCGATAGCTCGTAACAACATGGAAGCCCTGGTCAAAAGCATCGTTCATCTTGGACACGTAATCGCGGGCGATAACGTTATCGGCATCGAAGATAAAGTAGCCTTCAAACGTATCGGGATACTCGTTAAGGATGCGGTCGAAGCCATAGTCCATGACCCAGCTCTTGCCTTTACGGGCCAAGTCATTGCGCTCATAGACGACGGCGCCCGCCTCGCGCGCGAGCTGCGCCGTGTTGTCGGTGCAGGCATCGGCGACCACGAAGACCTCGATAAGCTCGGACGGATAATCTTGGTCCTTAATGGAGCGCACGAGGTTGGCGATCACGGCCTCCTCGTTATGCGCCGCGATAAAGAAGGCATAACGATGGAGCTTCTTGGCCTTGGGAGGCGCGACCTCACCACGAAGAGCGCCGATGACAAAGAAGACCACCTGGTACAGAAAACAGACCGTAAGCAGCGTGACGACAATCTGGTTGAAGATCACGATGGGTGTGTTGGTTTGTAAAAAGGCGAGCATGCAGGCTCCCAGGAACGCGTGACGTAAACAACCGTATATCTTACCGCAGGCTTACGGAGTTCAAGAAACCACCTAATACTGGCTAGGCCTCGAGCAGACCGAGCTGAGGGACGATTTCGTTGCCAGCGGCAGTGCGACCGAGCGAACGCGGGGCCAGATCATCCAGAACCGCCGCAAGATCCCATGGCAGCTCGTCACGGCACTCGATGTGCTCCCCCGTCACGGGATGATCGAACGCCACACGCCAGGAATGCAGGAACTGCCTGGTCAAACCCTGATCGGCACGAGCATCGCACTTGCCATAGAGTGGATCGCCCACGCAGGCGTGGTTGATATGGCGCATGTGAACGCGAATCTGATGCGTGCGGCCGGTAAACAGGTGACACTCGACAAGCGTGTAGCCGTCGTCGAAACGCGTGGAATCAAAGCGCTCAAGGACCTTAAAGGTCGTGATGGCCTGGCGCGCAAAGGGGTCATCGGAAACCGCCATCTTCACGCGGTCGCGCGTGGAGCGAGCTATACCAGTATTGATAGTGCCCTCGTCCATGGCAATGTGCCCATGAACGAGCGTAATGTAGCGACGGTCGAGGGTACGCGTGCGGATGAGATTTTGGAGCGCACGCTGGGTGTCGTCGTCTTTAGCCGCGAGCATAAGGCCCGAGGTATCGCGATCCAGACGATGCACGATGCCGGGGCGGTCCTCGCCCTGCACGGTACCCAGATGGTCGATGCCGCAGTGATAGACCAGGGCATTCGCAAGGGTGCCGCTCTCATGACCATGCGCAGGATGGCACACCAGGCCACGCTGCTTGGAGAGCACCATGAGATAGTCGTCCTCATAGCGAATGTCGAGCGGGATGGCCTCGGGGATCACGTCGGTCGTGTCATGCGGCTCGGGCAGGTCGACCGAGATGCGGTCACCGGAGCGTACGGCATACTTTTTAGATAGGCAGGTCTCGCCGTTGACGGCAACGGCGCCTCCCTCGATCAGATGTGCGCAGGCAGAGCGTGTGGGACAGCCATCGTTGGCGCCCAGATAGGCGTCGAGACGTTGACCGGCGCAATCGTCGGCAACGAGAATATGGATGTCGGCCATTAGCGCTCATTCCTTTCGCGAATCTTGCGGGCACGCTCCCCACGCTGCTTAGCTTTACGTTTGGCGCGGGCCTCGTCACGGGCGTTGAGCTCGGCGGTCGCATCGACCTCGCGAGCGGCGGGACTCAAGAACATGTATCCGATGAGCGCCAGAACGACACCGGCGGTAATGCCGATATCGGCCACGTTAAAAACAGGGAAATCAATGAAGGTAGTGGCAATAAAATCAGTCACAAAGCCCATGGCCAGGCGATCGATCGCGTTGCCGATGGCGCCGCCCGCAACCATGGCCATACCCACGACCTCTAGGTGAGCGAGCTGAGGAGCACAGAGCAAGTACACGGCAATGGCGGCAATGGCCGCAAGCGCCAGCACGGCAAACGCTACGCCATGGCCCTCGCCCATGCTAAAGGCAGCTCCGATATTGCGGACAAACACAAAATCGATCACGCCGGGGATAACAGTCATATGCAGGGCATCGCCCACGGCACGAACCGCAATCTTGGTCAGCTGGTCAACAAGCAACACAAAGAGCGCCACCCCACCAGCAACACCCAACCGCCAACGCAAAGGCGGCGTCATATCCCCAGTACGACCCAAATCAATCCCCTACCCTCAAAACAATCGAATTCCATTTAACGCGAATAACCATCTTATATTGCCATACGCAGAACGCACGACATATCCACCAATGCGACAAAGGGGCTGTCCCCTTGTCCCTTCACCGGGTAGTCTTTTTGGCAGTTTTTTTGGGACGGGGCTTTTTTAGCTACCCAGTCCAGCGCTTTCGAAGATTAAGTCCTTATTTGAGGTAGGGCAGCTAAAAAAGCCCCGTCCCAAAAAGACTACCGACAGACACTATGACCCAATCCGAGGGCACTAAAAAGATAGGAGCCCCCGCTCGTGACCGCGGGTCGGGGCTGCGACAATGATGTTGAAGTGCCATAGGCGCAGCCGCGC
>NZ_JBQHST010000026.1:0-35382 GCF_052066095.1 Collinsella sp. HCP28S3_B9 | reverse complement strand
CGGACCCCCTGTAGACGTTCAGCTCTCCCATTACGTTTCGCTCCATATCCCGCTCCTCCCGGGTCGGATACCCGATCGGAGCATAGTTCCGTTAGCGCAGTTGGTGAAAGTACGTTAGCGGGGTCGGCGAAAGCGCGTTAGCGCATTCGGCGAGATGCGTTTGCGAAAGTGGTCAATTTTAGATTAGCGCTAACACCACGTCGAGATCAGGAAGCTGCTGCCCAAGGGCGCCGGAATCAGGTTCGACCGGCTCGTCCCGGCCGACCTGGCGCTGGCCATGTCGCACGTGAACTCCGAGCCCCGCGGCGCGCTCGGCTTCGCGACGCCCGCGCGCGCCTTCAGGGCGATGCTCGGGGAGGACGCGGCGGCGCTGCTGGACGCCTACGGCGTGGGGGACGTGCCGCTCGGCGACCTCGACCTGACGCCGGGGCTCATCGAGAGGGCGCGCGCAGAGAGGGGCGATGCCCCGCTGGCCTAGCCTAGGAGAAAAACGGAATAGACGGACCGACCGTCCGGCTGAGTCTGGGAAGAGGTGCCGGGCGGCGGGCGGAGCATGGCCACCGGACCCATCGAAACACATCTCCACCATTCCTTCAACTGGGAAAATGGCGCCCCCGGGGCCCGAGAGGGGCCGCGGGGGCGTTCGGTTAACTGCGGGAGCGAGCCATCAGCTCAATGTGTTCGGCTGAGATCGGAAATCAACCGGTTTTGCGGTATGTTAAGGAACACGAACAGGACTTTATCTGTAAAGCTACCGAGTACGGCGACATGGAAGCGAGAAAGGCATTAGCGCAGCAGCAAAAGGAACTTTTCAAAGCACAGGCGCGTATGACCGAACTTGACACGCTTTTCCGCAAGCTGTATGAGGACAACGCATTAGGCAGACTGACAGATGAACGGTTTGTGTTTCTAACTTCCGGCTATGAGGACGAAAAGAAATCCCTTGCCGCAAGGATAGACGAGTTACAACAGCAGATCGCAACCGTTACCGAGCGAAAAAGGGATATATCAAGGTTTATTCAGATTGTCGGGAAATACAGCGACATACAGGAATTGACCTATGAAAACGTCCATGAGTTTATCGACCGTATTTTGATACATGAATTAGACCGGGAAACCAACACCCGGAAAATCGAAATCCATTACAGCTTTGTCGGACAGGTTGATACCGAGCAGGAGCCGACGCAAGTTGTCAACCATGACCGCCGCAACATGGTAGATGTAAAAAGTATCGCTATCTAACCTCAGCAAAAGAGCCATCCGTCACTTTGTCCCGCCCGCGTTTTTGCTTGGTTGAACTTTATTGGCCCGAAGCCATGCCCATGCCGTAGCCGATGATGAGACCATGCATCTCGGCGTAATAGGAATCAAGGCCGTTGCAGGGCATGATGATAGTCTTGGAGCCTGGCCAGTGCTCCACAATGCGGTCGGCAAGCGCCTGGGCTCCAGCTTCGTTCTCAACGTGATCGATGATGACCTCGCCGCCCGTGAAACCCTCGGCCTCCATGGTGTCGACAATCTTGGTGAGCATCTTCTTTTCGCCACGCGTATGCCCAACGAGTTCAATTTCGCCCGCTTCGCTCGCCGTGCCCAAAATGCGGATGTTGAGCTTGTTGGCAATAACACCGGCCGCCTTGGGGATACGTCCGGCCTTCGCAAGGTTTTCGTAATTGCATAAACTAAAGAGGATCTTGCTGTTCCGCTCCAAGCTATCGAAGTAGGCGCAGGCTTCCTCAAAGGAGGCATCCGGTTTACTTGCTAGATAACGGTCAAACAGTAAGAAGATCAGGTCCATCTTTCCGCCTGCTGCGCGCGAATTAACCAGGTAAATCTTACGATTTGGCTCTTCGGCAAGCACCATGTCACGCGCAGTGGCCGCGGCATTGTAGCTTCCCGAGACGCCCTCGGAGATGGGCATGCAGATCGTCTTGTCGGCGAGCTTAAAGAGCTCAGCCCACTCCCCTACGCTTGGGCAGGAGCTCGATGATGCGCTGGATTCCGATTGAATGGCAACATTAAGCTCGTGAACATCGAGCGAGAGATCGTCGACAAATTCACGCTCCCCCACTCTGATCTTAAGGGGTGCAAATGCAAAGGTGGCATGAGGTGCGGTTGGTTGCCAATCGCGAAGATTGCAGCTCGAATCTGAGATGAGTGCCCAGCTCATTGAGGGTCCTTTCTAGTTGTTCCTCAACAATTATAGCTATCTTTTCGACAGATGCTGCGCATATCTAGTATTCAAAACTAGATTGTAGTTTACACACAAAATGGGCGTCGAGATAAAACAATGGACCTCGCTCCCAAAGGATACGAGGTCCACTTTCGTTAGCTGAGTTAAAAACACTTAATAGCGAACGAAAATATAATTGTTGTTCATGCCAGCGGCAACGGAGCTGATGATAACGCCCGTGCTGTAGTCGGAAGCATGGATCATCTGGCCGTTACCAATGTAGATGCCGGTGTGGTAAGAGTTAACAACGACGTCGCCCGGCTGAGGATCAGAAACACGGGGCCAACCCATGAAGGTGCCGGTAGTGCCCAGGCGGCAGTAGCGACCGGTGAGGCAGTAGCTTACAAAGCCGGAGCAGTCAAAGCTGTTCGGGCCAATACCGCCCCAGGAATAAGCGCAACCAAGCTTGCTATAAGCGCGAGAGACAACGCTGCCGCCATCAACGGACTGGCTCGGCGCGGAAGGGGCCGGTGCCGGGGCGGGCGTCGAGGGCTGCGGCGTGGGGGCAGGAGCGGGCGCGGGCGCAGGCGTGTTGCCGCCGCCGTTGTTGGTCGTACCGCCACCATTGTTGGTGTTCTCGGTCGTACCGGCGGTGTCGTTGCTCACCGTGGCCTTTTCGGCAGTGCTGGCATTTATGCCAGCCTGCAGCGCGGCGTTCGCCTCGGCCTCGGCAGCAAGCTCGGCCTGCAGCTGTGAATCCAGGGAGTTCACGACACTCTGGGCCTCAGCCTGCTGGGCGTTGAGCTCGTCGACCTTCTTCTGCGTCGCGGCGACGTTCTTCTCCTGCTCGGCCTGCTTATCGGTGAGCTGCTGCTTAAGGTCCTTGACCTCCTGAATGGTCTGGGCCTGCTTGTCGGAAACCTTGCCGTAGTAGAACAAACGGTTGAGCATATCGCCCAGATCGTCGACGCCCGTCAGAACCTGAAGGAGACTCAGACCGCCGGTCTTGTACTCACCAGCAACGTAGGACGAAAGCTTTGCCTGACCCTCGGCAATCTCTTGCTGCTTTTGCGTGATCTCGCCTGCAGTCTGATCAAGCTCCTGCGTCTGTGCGGAGAGTTCTTCATGAATTTGCTGGGTTTGCGTACCGATCTGCTCGAGTTTTGTACGAGCGGCGGCAAGATCGGACGCGGTATCGGCATAGGCAGGAGCCGCGAGGCCCAAGCCCAAAACACAAGCGAGGGTTGCCGTAGCAGCGCAGCGTGCCATGTTTTTGTGCGTGTTTGCTGTGCGCATGGAGCTTCCTTTCCAGTATCTAAGGGTAGCGGCTAGTCCACCGTTACCAGGCTAAAGAGCTCAACGTCCTCGTTAGAAGGCGTGAGCTTCTTGCGCGGTTTAAGAAACGCAAGCTCAAGGATACAACCATAACCTACGAGCTTTGCGCCCATATCTCGCACCAGTTTACCTGTTGCCTCGACGGTTCCGCCCGTCGCGACCAAGTCGTCCAGAATCAACACGGTATCTTTAGAGCTGATGGCATCGACGTGAATCTCAATCGAATCGGTTCCATATTCGAGCTCGTATTCCTGGCTAACGGTCTTACGTGGCAGTTTTCCCGGTTTACGTGCGGGAACAAAGCCGGCGCCGAGTGCCACGGCAACAGGCACGCCTACCATAAAACCGCGAGCCTCGGGTCCTACAACCTTAGTGATGCCCATGCCGGAGAAATGCTCCGCTAGCGCGTCGACCATGGCTTTCAGTGCTTCGGGATTGCTAAAGAGCGGCGTGATGTCCTTAAAGACGACTCCGGGCTCGGGATAGTCGGGGATGTCGACGATGTGAGATTCGAAGTCGTACATGGTGTGACCTTTCATGGGAGGCTGGTTTGTAGAAGCGTTTATTTGTCCGCGCTGGCGGTGCCGGTGTGCGAGGGGGCGACAACCTTAAGCGGCTGCACGAGGGATTCCTCGCGCACGGGGACCTCGGAGGCAGATGCCTCTTCGCTTTTGGCTTTGGTTGATTCGGAGCGTGCGATTTCCTCATCGAGGGCATCGATATCGGCGTCCTCGACTACGGCGTTGAGTGACTCAAATACGCGGTTCTTGAGCAGCGCGGTATGCACGCCCTCGGTGAGGTCATGTAACTTCTTAAACGCGCGTTCGAGCTTGGCGTCGCGTTCGTCATCGGAGGTGTCCATGCCAAGCATACTCACGAGCACTTGCTCGAACATCGAAGACTCGCGGTTGGCGGATGATACGTACTGACGAAGGTTTCGCGGCTCGATATGAAAGCGTGACAGTTCAGAACAGTAGCGGATAATCGGAAAATCGCGCCCGTCGACGAGCTCGCGGTTCTGCGGACTCTTGATAATGCGAATAAGGTCGTTTTCGGCCAAGGAGCGAATAAACGAGATCTCGACGCCCAACATATCCGGAATGGTCTCGATGGGGTGCAGTTTCTGCTTGGTTTCCTTTGGTTCCGTCTTGAGCGGAACATCGGACAGCAGACCCACCTCGTAGGCAAGCGTGGAGAGATCTGTGGCGTTTTCCAGTCGTTGCTTGATCACGTTGAGCGGCATGTAGCGAGTCTTCTGCAGGTGCAGAATGACCTCTAGACGGTCAACGTCCTCCTTGGAGTATTGGCGATACCCCTTAGGCGTACGATGAGGGGTGATGAGCCCCTCATCTTCTAGAAATCTAATTTTTGAGTTCGAAAGATCGGGGTATGCGCCTCGAAGTAAATTGACGACCTGGCCGATACTCAGATAGTTGCGTTCGGCCATGCCCTACTCACCGGTTTCGATGCGCTCCGGCGTGCTCTCGTGGTAGATGAGCGTGAACGTACCGATCTGGACGGAAGATCCGTCGTGCAGCGGGGCGGCATTGACGATTGCGCCGTCAACCCACGTGCCGTTGAGCGAGCCTAAGTCCTCGATGCGAGCAGCCAGACCCTCGCGAATAATGCGTGCGTGGCTACGCGATACGGTCATGTCATTGAGGAAAATGCCGTTTGCCGGATCGCGGCCAATGGTGGTCACATCATCCTCGAGTTCAAAGGCAGCACCGGTCTGCGGTCCTTTGACAATAGACAGAACGGGGGCAGTGATGCGAACGTTCGCCATAAGATCGGGAACGGTAACGTCGCTCGAAGGCACACGGAAGACGCAGGTTGCGTCGGCAGTCTTATCGTTTTGAGGCATATTGTTAACCATGTTGTCCATGACAACCCCTAACTTAACGCGGACATGCCGCAAAGAATGAACTGTACGTAATAATACCCCAATGGCTTAGTCTTCGATTTCGGGGTTAAGAAAGTCGACGTCTTCGTCCTCTGGATGCGCAACAGCCTGTTTAATGGCCGCTCCACCCTTAATGGAATAGATGACAGCGGTGAGCATGGAAAAGATGACGCCGCCATACACAAAGAAGATGCCGAGCGGTACCGAGCTGCCGTTGAGGCCCGGGAAGGCCGTGAACGTGGCAGGCAGCAGATGCCAACCGTCCACGGTGGGAAAGCCCAGCAGCATGAGCGAGAAGCCGGTCATGAGCAGCGCCGTGGCAATCTTGCCGGGAAACACTACGTCGATGGGGCGGCGGTGGTAGTGGCGCACGATGAGCGTGCCGATGCCCAGGTAGATATCGCGCCCAATGATGAGCACGCAGACCCAGATGGGAAGCTCGCCGCGAACCACGAGACCTAAAACGCCTGTAAATAGCAGCGCACGGTCGCAGATGGGATCCATAACCTTGCCGAGCCACGAGACCGTTTTGGTCATGCGGGCAATCTGACCGTCCATCCAGTCGGTGGAAGCCGCGATGGCATAGATGACAATGGCGACGACACGGTTGTTGTCCGTCACAAACAGGTACAGGAAGACCAGCGTGAGGATCAGGCGCGTGAAGGTAATGAAATTGGAGATCGTGAAAATCTTATTCGACGGGTAATCGGAGGTGCCGATAAGCTCCTTTTTGATCTTCTTTTTGATGCCCACAGGACTCCCCCGCTGGTAAACGACAAAACTCTCGATACTATACCCGTTCTGGCGATGTCTATCCAGCGTAAGCATAGAGAGTCCAGACATGTGGAGGACGCTGCTGGGTGCCACGAGGACTCTCGCGCCGTTGCTTTAACAAAAAACTCTCACAGGAAGTAGCCGCGAGGGCTATGTTGGTAGTTGCAGCTACAGTTATTGTTGAGAGTGAGCAGCGCGTCGCGCACGCCGTAGAGGTAGCCGCTGATGAGCGCCCAGCGCACGCGCTCGTCGAGCGCAGCGAGGCAGAGCGTCTGCATGGCACCGCCGGAAAAGCCGACGCAGCCGAGTTCGCGCAGACTCCACGCGCCGCGCGCCGCAACGTAGTCGATGAGGCGCATGAGGTCCCAGGTCTTCGGTATCGATGTGCACATCGAGCATCACGCCGACCATGAACATTGCGAGAAACGTATTTGCCGAGCCTACCGAAGCGGTGACGTCGAGCACCGGCGCAGAATAGCGATGCATCCCTTTGTACATGGGCACACAAGGGGATACAGCAAAGGCGACCGGAGGTCGCAATGCCCTCCTGGTGAATAGCTACCAAGGCGGGTAAAACCACATCGAACGCCGCTCACGCCAGGGCGGCGTTCACCTTTTGGTTCCACCCGCCAGCACCTCCCCTCTTGATACTGCAAGGGTTTCATTGTGGTGATAGACCGACACCGTTCATCGTTGTTTCGGGTTCGTTCGCAAAGTCGTGAACGCACTCCCCTCTTGTTCAGCGCATAATGGCGCACCGTATGCGGCTGAGCGGCCGCACGCTAAAGGAGAGGTGCCCGCATGGGCATCGAGAGAGAGGATGCAGTATGAACCTGAGGGAAAAGTACGGTGAGTGGGGCCTGATCCTGGGCGCGACCGAGGGCGTCGGCAAGGCGTTCTGCGAGAAGATCGCCGCCGGCGGCATGAATGTCGTCATGGTCGGCCGTCGCGAGGAGAAGCTGAACGTGCTCGCCGGCGAGATCCGTGAGACCTACGGCGTGGAGACCAAGGTCGTGCGCGCCGACTTTAGCCAGCCCGACGCTGCCGAGACCGTCTTCGCCGCGACCGAGGGCCTGGACATGGGCTTCATGAGCTACGTGGCCTGCCTGCACAGCTTCGGCAAGATCCAGGACACTCCCTGGGAGAAGCACGAGGCCATGATCAACGTCAACGTCGTGACCTTCCTCAAGTGCTTCCACCACTACATGCGGATCTTTGCCGCCCAGGACCGCGGCGCCGTGATCAACGTCTCGTCGATGACCGGCATCAGCTCCAGCCCCTGGAACGGCCAGTACGGCGCGGGCAAGGCCTTCATCCTCAAGATGACCGAGGCCGTGGCCTGCGAGTGCGAGGGCACCGGTGTCGACGTCGAGGTCATCACCCTCGGCACCACCCTAACCCCCAGCCTGCTGTCCAACCTCCCCGGCGGCCCGCAGGGCGAGGCCGTCATGAAGATCGCCCTCACCCCCGAGGAGTGCGTCGACGAGGCCTTTGAGAAGCTGGGTAAGGAGCTCTCCGTCATCGCCGGCCAGCGCAACAAGGACTCCGTCCACGACTGGAAGGCCAACCACACCGAGGACGAGTACATCCGCTACATGGGCTCGTTCTACCGCGACTAGCAGCTGCCGCGGCGCGTGCGCGAGGGCGCGTGCGGGTTCGCAGGTAGAGATGCGAGTGCGAGGGTTTCTTTGCGGGGGCGTGCGTATGCGGCGCCCGCAAAGAAACCCTCTTTTCATGGGTGGGCGCGACGGCACCTCGGCGCTCACCGTCTAGGGCGACCTGCCCGGCTCCCCCGCGATCTCCCTGCACGGGACCCCGCGCCCCGGCATCCTCTGGACCGTGTCCCGCTTGTGCCCAGTGGGCCGGCCGATCCGGCCCACAGGGTATCGGATTCCCGCATTCATCCGTACATGTTCGTGTGAATGCGGGAGGTGTTCGGATGAGGTTGATATTCAAGGTG
The DNA here is from genome assembly GCF_052066095.1 of Collinsella sp. HCP28S3_B9. Classification (NCBI taxonomy): domain Bacteria; kingdom Bacillati; phylum Actinomycetota; class Coriobacteriia; order Coriobacteriales; family Coriobacteriaceae; genus Collinsella; species Collinsella sp. HCP28S3_B9. The sequence goes on along the minus strand of NZ_JBQHST010000026.1, from coordinate 27,240 downwards.
TAGACCGTTTTCTTGGTACTCCTCAAATGCGGCAGGGTTTTTCGAGTTTGTAGATGCTAATATAACCCTGCTCTCGAAAGAGGGCTCAGTCCCGGCTGGTAAACCTGACGTTTGGCGTGGTGTGCGTGACACGCATAGCGGGCATGGCCGCGATAGAATTTTCCATGCGGAGGGGTTCGACCCCACAGCGCCCCGAGGGTTTCGGGGGGCGAACTGGCAGGCAGGGAACCGGGGTGCAGGCTGTCCAGAAGGAGGGGTGTAATGCCTCTTCTTCTTTTTTGCCACATCAATCTTCTGGCTTGATAGGTTTTTCGTGCGTGTGATTGGGTTGCGGAAGGGATTGGCATGAGAGTTGCGGAAATTGCGGAAAGGGTCGGTTGCGATCCTGAGTCTGCGTATTCGAAATTCGCCGACACACGTGAAGGCACACGCTTTCACAACATGCAGTGGCCCACTTTCGTCACCGACGAAAACTATCGCTCGTTTTGCAAGGCGCTGGCAGATTATGCCAACTCAGAGGAAGGCCCCCAAAGCAACGGCCGCCATGAATTGTTCCTGAGCGTGCACGAGCTGTTCGAAAAGGGCAACGAGATTGGCGGCGCCCCAAAAAAGCGCCACTACAACTTGGACAAATCGTTCATAGGCACGGACGAGGCAAATCTCATGCTGCTCAAAGCGGCGCATAAGGGAATGACCCAGCAAGCGATCGCCGCGTACCTGGGCTGCTCGCGCACGGCGGTGCAAAAACGCCTGAGCGCCCTGGCAGGCGGCGTGCGTTTTGGCGACTCCTACATCAAGGCCGAGCCGACAAGCCGCGGCGGCCTGAAGTCGACGGCCCACCCGATCTTCCTGCCGCTGCGATTGCATGAGGTGTACCTGATGCTGTCGGCATTAGGCGAGTTTCGAGCGGAACGGTCAGGCGGGGACCCAGAGCGCGTCTTGGCCGATGATCTCGCTGGCAGAATCTATTCCCAGCTGAGCGACTACGCAAAGGGCGGGATCGACAGGGCATTGACTGAACGAGGGATTCGCCGCGGTGGGCAAAGGCCCGACTTCGACTCAAGCAAGGGCGTGGACGATTCGGATCGTATCGTTATGTATGAGAAGATGGGTCTCAATCTTGAAGTCGTGCTTGTAAATGGAGATAAGCTCGACGGCCGCTACGCGCGCCACGCCGATCTTCAGAAATGCGTAAACGCCGCCGAAATAAGCAAAGACGGCAGCTATATCGTGTTTAAACTTTTGGATGGCAGATACTGGGCGGTCGACGATTCTCAAGTAGTGAGCGTAGCAGCCGCACCCGGGGATTAGGTTGCGGCCAAGTCCCTCGTCCGCCCTCCCAGGCGGTACCGCTGCGGCCGATTTCATGTTTGCTTACAGGCGAAACAGCCGCCCTTGCGTTTTTCTAAACGCAACCTCTTCGTGCGCTCGTAAAAAATCGAATCGATAAAAACTGGCAACAACCCTTCTGAACGGGTATCCTTTCGCAGGATGCGCCTCGAACAGCACTTTCTGCCTGCGCGATTTCGTGCATGGCCGTCCTTTTCGTTCTATTTCTTAAAATGTCAACCTCAGGTTTTCACGCCTTTTCGGCTTCAGACTGTATGCTGCAATCAGCTCGAGCGACCGAAGCCCATCGCAACACCGAAAGGCATGAACCATGAAGTACAACGAGAAGCGCAACAACGCCTCAGCCCGTCACCCCGAGACTGCACCCTCGACCATCAACTTCGCGTACGGTAGCAACCTTGACATCCATCAAGTTGAAACCCGCTGCCCCGGCGCGGTGCTGCTGGGCAAAGCGACCCTGAACGGCTATGAGCTGGCGTTCGATACCGCCGGATACCTCACCATCACCAAGCGCGAGGGGTCGCATGTGCAAGGCGCGCTGTGGGCGCTCGATAGCTCTCACGTGGCGTCTCTCGACCGCTACGAAGGCGTTGCATCTGGTTGCTACCGCAAGGAAACCGTGACCGTCGGGCGCGAAGGCGATGTGGTTCCCGCAACCCTTGAGGCGATGGTCTACATCTCTGAGCGCACCCCGCTGCGCAAGTACACCGAAAAGTACGATTACATCGACCGCGTGGTCGAAGCCGGCCGCGTGATGCAGCTTGATGAGGCAACCTTGGCGCAGATGTCCGACATGCGCGCCGACAGCCTGGACCGCTTGCGCGCGCAAGAAGAGTCGGCGGCGTATGGCGCAGCCAAGATCGACCTCCCCGCTGCACGCGAATACGCCGACTTCGTGTGCGGTGAAGGTCACCAGATCGCCGATTGCACATGCCGTTACACCGGTTACTACGCACGCCGTTTCCCCCGTGGCCTTCAGCAGCATGGACGCATCCTGCGCTCTAAGCGCTACCAGGTGATGGAAGCGAGTGAGGCCACCTTCTGCGGGTCTCACCGCATCTACTTGGCAATCAAGATTCCAGGCGAGTTCGGTTACAAGATTGACGTCCCCGAAGGGTTCCGCGCAGTGCGCAGCAGCGACCCTGCGCTGCAGGCAGACCTTAGTTACTCCCTTACGCTGGATGAGTTCGAAAAGCAGCGCAAGGCCCTGCTGCGCACCCTGCTCGGCTGGTGCAACAGCCTGCCTGAGTTTGACGTGCACAACTTTAATCGTCCCTCTGTCCCGGTGTTCAGCGCGCGCGAACACTCCGCCGACACCCGCGAGTATGCGGAAACCCCGTACTTCGCATATGGCTTTGACATCAGCCATGACCGCATTGCCAAAAAGCTCGAGGGCGGTCACCATGTTTATGCAACCAAGGCGAAGCTCTATGGCTACACGCTGGCGTGCGACGCGAAGGGCCGTCCCACCATCATGCGCATGGAAGGATCGTTTGTGGAAGGCGTGCTGTGGCATGGTCTCACGCGGGGCGAGGTCCAGACGCTGGACAAAGCGAATGGCGTGCAGTACGGCACCTATGCAAAAGCCGGCGTCACGGTGAAGATTGAGGGCGAACCCGCTGCGAGGGAAAAGAACGCATTCGTGTACATCTCTCGGCGAACCCCGCTTTCTGCAGTTACGAAAGACATCGAAGCGTTTGGCGCGATGCGCGACGAAGCCATCGCCCTGAAAATGGAGCGCGCCACCGTGGCTCGCATCGACGCCATTCTGCGCGCAAGCGGCTGCCCCTGCGTGCAGCCCGAAGCCCCTGCGGCAGAAATCGCAGCCCTGGGAATCAGGGAGCTCACGCCCGAGCAAACCATGAAGTGCATGCTGTTCGTGTGCCCGAAGTGCTTTAAGCCCTTGGGCGAATGCGAATGCGGCAAGCGCCCTGATCACCTGGTAGCGATCGACCACGAGCTGCAGCCCCATGTGCGCATACTGAACGATAAGGGTTATAAAACGCAGTTCTGCTGTGCCGGGCATGCAGACAGCGGTTGCCACGGTTACCTGAGCTTCGGACGCCGCTTCCGCGCACTAGAAGAGATATGCGGCGGTCAGCTGCCCAACGAGTCTCTTATGGAAGCGCCGCAACGCATTCGCAGCACGCGCCATGTAGCGCTGAACCTGCCCGGCGCCCCCGAAAGCTATGACGTGTACCTGGACAACAGGGGTTACGTCATTCGCTTTGAGCCGCGCCGCGGTGTGAGGCGTGAACAGTTCGTGCAAGACAAGCCCGCTATGTTGAGCGCATTGCTGCAGTGGTGCGAGTCTCTCCCGCAGCGCGAATAGCCTGCAAGCCGTCTGAACTGGTAAGAATCGCCAAGCGCGTGGGTCGATGTTCGAATCCTGACCCGCGACTTCCGAGCCCCCTTCTAGTCCCAAGCCCCGATCCTCAAGCCCTCAGCCCTGCCCCTCTTGCCATATAAAGAAGCCTTCAAAGTTGCCGCCGATTCCCCGGACTCCCCGTAGGATATTGGGGCTGAAACTCATCGTCGTGCGCGGGATGCCATTCTCGACGGGAGGCTAATGGAGAAATGCGCTCGTGATATCAGGAGACTTCTTCTGGACGAAGCACTGGCGCGAGATCGCCGGCCTGAAAGACGGCTATCGAAGCAACGGACTCTTCGACTCGCTCTGGTCGGATTGCCACGTGTACTATGCCGATCATGTCTATATCGTCAACGGAAAGCGCCGACCCCGTGGTGGAGGTGCAGCTGACGAGCTATGAACCGCAATGACGGTGCCTCGCCGTGTGGAATCGATCGCAATCCCCCACCCCGGCCCGTCAGAGGCAATTTGAAAGGCCATATCCGGGTCGGGTGTGCACAATCCGGCGACCCTTGCCAAACGCCCCGTATTCTCGGTTCTGGCTCGGTTTTGGTAGCATAGGGCGCGGGCCGCGGCCGTATGGGCATGACGGATACCGCAAATCATCCGAACTGTCAACCCGCGTCGCGCCGTCTCGAGGGGTCTTGCCGTAGGCGCACGGCACAAGTAGCCGCAGTAGCTAGGCACAGGTAGGTGATTTTCGCGTATGTAGAAAAATTTAGGCTAGATAGACTACAAATGTGGAATCAAAACGAATCAGTGAATTCAACAAATATGGAAAGAAAGTGAAGGGGGGATCCATTAAAACCGAGATTCTACAAAAGTGCAGGTAGAAGGGCGTGTCTTTATTGGCTAAAAAACAGCCGGTGATTCTCCGGTGATTCCCTGATGATTCCTGATAAAAAAAGGTCAGGCACTAGGTGCCTGACCTGCAAACTTCTGGTCGGGACGACTGGATTCGAACCAGCGACCCCTTGACCCCCAGTCAAGTGCGCTACCAAGCTGCGCCACGTCCCGAAGCATTTGTTTGTTGCTCTGCTCTCGCTCGCAACAGGGAGTATAGTAACCCGAAACTTTGTCCTTGTGCAAGAACTTTTTTACAAATTTTGAAGCAAGTCTAAAATTGTATCTGCGAGCTGGGGTTTTGTTAGTACGGGAAGTTCTTGCGTGCCCGCTGTACTCACTATCCAGGCCTTGTTGGTATCGGTCCCAAAGCCCGAATCGGCGCGCGAGACATCGTTGGCGATAATGGCATCGCAACCCTTGCGCACGAGTTTGCGCTGCGCGTACTCCACGACGTTATCGGTCTCGGCCGCAAAGCCGATCACACGGCGATCGCCCTTTTGGCGTGAGAGTTCGGCCAGGATGTCAACGGTCTCGACGAGCTCAATTCGATCCAGGCGCTCGTTGGCCTTTTTGAGTTTATGGTTCGCCGGGGCCGCAGGCGTGTAGTCGGCGACGGCGGCGGCACAAATGGCCGCGTCGGCCGTCTGGAAGGCGCTCAGCGCAGCCTGGTGCATTTCCGCGGCGGTTTGTACGCGCACGCACGCTACACCGCGGGGAACGTCGAGCGATGTCGGTCCCAGCACGAGCGTGACGGCGGCACCGCGGCGCGCGGCCTCCCCCGCCAGGGCGATACCCATCTTGCCCGATGAACGGTTGCCAATGAAGCGCACGGGGTCGATCGGCTCGTGCGTGGGGCCGGCGGTGATCACGATGCGATTGCCCACAAGGTCCTGAGGAGCGGGGTCGAGCAGCTTGCAGACGGCCTCGACGATGTCCTCGGGCTCGCTCATGCGTCCCGTGTCCACATCGCCGCAGGCAAGGTAGCCGCTACCCGGACCCACAACGTGGACACCGCGCTCGCGCAGCGTGGTCATGTTGGCCTGCGTGGCCGGCGCCTTCCACATGCCATTGTTCATGGCCGGCGCGACCACGATAGGACGCGGCGTGGCAAGCAGCGTAGTGGAGATGAGGTCATCGGCGATGCCGTTGGCCATCTTGGCGATGATATTGGCCGTGGCGGGCGCCACGACCACCAAGTCGGGCTCCTGCGCCAGCGAGATATGGTGGATGGGGTCGGAGGGGTCGTCGAACAGACCCACAGCGACCGGCTCGCCCGTGAGCGCGCGAAAGGTGAGCGGACCCACAAACTCCGTGGCATGCTCGCTCATAACGACCTTGACGCGGGCGCCGCGTTTTTGCAGCAGGCGCACGATATTGCACGACTTATAGGCGGCGATCCCGCCGGTAATGCCCAACAGGATCGTTTTTCCCTCAAGTTGAATTGAATTGTCGGGTGCCGTCGTCATTGTTAGGCTTCCTTGTTGGGGAGCACGAGCAGGCGGTGGCAGTACGGGCAGTGCGTAATCTCACTACCGTCGTGGTTGAGGTCGCTCATGGACGACGCCTGCAGCGCGGTGTGGCAGACCGTGGGGATGTTGCCCTTAATGGTCTCGACGGCCAGGCCGCGGAACTGCTTGAGCAGACGCTCGTAGTCGGTGAGCACGTCGGTCGGCAGCGTGGCGGCAAGCGCGGTGCGCTCCTTGGTGGCGGCATCAATCTGGGCCTGCAGGTCGGCGGCCTTGGCACGGGCGGCCTTGGTGTCAGCCTTCACGCCCTCCTCGAATTTGGCGATGATGGCCTGCGCGCGAGCCTCACGGTCGAGCGCCTCCTTGTGGGCGACAACGACATCCTTGCGGGTGTGCTCAATCTTGTCCAGGCGCTTGGCCAGGGTGGCGAGCTCGTTTTCCAGATCCTGGACCTCGCGGTAGTCAGAGCCGTCGAAGTGGCGTTTCTTGGCGGCCTCGATGGCGTTGTTGGTCTGGATCTCGGTGGTGTTGAGATCGTCCAGCTCAATGTCGAGGTCCTTGCGCTGAGCATAGAGCTTGGTCATTTCGGACTTAAGCTTTACATAGGTTTTGCGCTTGGAGGCGAGCTCCTTGAGCTCCGGCATATTGGCAAGTTCGCTCTTGTTGCGGGCGAGCTCCAAATCGATCTGTTGCAGCTTGAGTAGCGTAGCGCCGGCGCTCATAAGTTCTCTCCTTTTGTCACAGTCCACCATTGGCAAGGGTTCAGTATTTTAATCGCATGACGGGGGTCGACCCCGGCGTCAACCGCAGAGTTCATCAAGATATCCACGAACGGCTCTTCGGAGCGACCGTGGCCGAGCAAGATCACGCTCAGCCCGCGCAAGGCAAGGTCTTGCGCCACGTGATAGCCCGCCTCGCCCGTCACGATGACATCCGCACCGGCGGCGATGGCAAGCTCGCCAAAGTCGCCGAGGGAGCCGCCCAGAATGGCGACGGTGCGGCACGGGCGCTCGGCATCGCCCCATACGCGTGGGTCGCTGCCAAAGGTCGTGGCAGCACGGGCGGCAAGATCGCGCAGCGTGCACGGGTCGTTGAGTGTTGCAAGCGCGCCCAGGCCGGTCGACTCGGGGTCGTCCACGTGCTCCAGCGAGCTATCGGGCACGGCGTTCAGCAGCTTGCATAGACAGGCACGAGCCTCGTGCGAGCGGTCCAGGTTGGTGTGGAGCGAGATAATGCTCACCCCGCAGCGGGCCGCCTCGTAGAGCGCCGCGCTGCTTTGGGGGCGCGTTGCGCTGGGCGGGCAAAACGACTCGGGCGCCTTGATGTAGACGGGATGATGCGTGAGTAACACGTTGGCTCCGGCTTCCAAGGCGCGCTGCACGTTGTCCCTGGTGGCGTCAAGCGCGCAGGCAACGCCGCGAATCTCGTCGTCGGGGTCGCCAACGGATAAGCCTACGTGGTCCCAGGGCTCGGCGTCCGTCTTGGGATAGCGTGCCAGCAGGGCACGCTCGAGCTCGGCGACGATCATGCGGCACCTACGATCGAGAGCAGCGTCTGGGCAAAGTCGTCCAGATCGCTCGGATTCACGCGGTCATCGAAGGAGATGCGCAGTGCGCCCAGCGCCTGCTCGCGACCAATGCCCATGGCGCTGAGCACGTGGCTCGGATCCATGCTGCCGCTCGAGCAAGCCGATCCGGCCGAAACCTCAAAGCCGGCGGCGTCGAGCTTGATGATGAGCTCCTCGGAGTCCATGCCGTCAATATAGATCGATACCATGCCGGGCAGACGGTCGGCCTGCGTGTAGTCGCCCATGGTGGCGTGGATGCGTGGAAGGGCCGTAAGCGTGGCGTAGAGCTTGTCGGAAAGGGCTTGCAGCTTCTCGCGCTCCTGAGCCACATGGGGCGCCAGAGACGAGGCAGCAGAGGCAAAGGCCAGCTGCGTGCGCAGGTCCTGCGTGCCGGCACGACGTCCGGCTTCCTGTCCTCCGCCAAAAATGCGGGGGCGCAGCGGCGTGCGGCTTTTTAGGTATAACGCGCCGGAGGCTACGGGGCCGCCAATCTTGTGTGCTGCAACGGTCATAGCATCGACGCCCAGCTCGGTCACATCGAGCGGAATATGCAGATAGCCCTGGATGGCATCGGTATGGAACAGGGCACCCGCGGTGTGCGCAGCCGCGGCAAGCTCGCGGATGGGCTGCACCACACCGGTCTCGTTGTTGGCGGCCATGATGCTCACGAGCGCGACGTCGTCGCCCAACAAGTCGCTCAGCTCGGCAGGCTCGATGTAGCCCGCACGGCAGGGCTGCACCAGGTCGACGGTAAAGCCCGCGGCTCGCAGCAGCGGTAGGTTGTCCAGGATCGAATCATGCTCGATCGCAGACACGATCACGCGCTCGCGCTTTCGATCGCGCTGACGAGCACCCTCGGCAAGTCCGAGGAGCGCCAGCTGGTTGGCCTCGGTACCGCCGTTGGTAAGGATGATCTCGGACGGGCGAACGCGCGCGCCAAAGCTGCGGGCGATCTCGCGGCGTGCAACCTCCAGACGTGCGGCAGCCTTGCGGCCGAGCGAGTGCAGCGAGTTGGGGTTGACGCCTGCAAGCTCGCTTTCGTCGTACTCGCGCTGCGCAAGGAGCGCCTCGGCGCGCATGGGCGTCGAGGCGGCATAGTCAAGATTCACGGGTATGCGGTTTTGACCTGCGGTCATAAGGGTTTATGCCTCCTGTGCGGCCTCGTTGCCCAGCTTCTGCAGCAGCGCAACCTCGGCGGCTGGATCTTCGGACTTAAATACGGCGGAGCCGGCTACGAGTACGTTGGCGCCGGCCTTGACGACCTCGGCGATGTTTTTGGAAGAGATGCCGCCGTCGACCTCGATCATGGGCGACACACCGTGGCGCTCGCACATGGCCTTGAGCTCGTGGAGCTTATGCAGCGTGCCCGGGATAAAGCTCTGGCCGCCAAAGCCGGGGTTCACGCTCATGAGCAGCACGATGTCGACGACCTCGATGATGCTCTCGAGCACGCAGACGGGCGTGGCGGGGTTGAGCACCACGCCGGCCTTGACACCGCGCTGCTGCAGATGCGTGAGCGTGCGGTGCAGGTGCGTGGAGGCCTCGTAGTGCACGGTGATCATATCGGCGCCGGCATCGGCATACCAATCGACGGTCTCGTCGGGGTTCGACACCATCAGGTGCGCGTCGACCGGCACCTTGGTGGAGCGCTTGACGGCCTTGAGGATTTCGACGCCAAAGGTGAGGTTGCCGGTAAAGTGACCGTCCATGACGTCGAAGTGCACGTAGTCGGCACCGGCGATCTTGTCGAGCTCGCCCTTGAGGTTGGCCATGTCAGCTGAGAGGACGGACGGAGCGATTTTGATGGAACCCATGGTAGTAGCCTTTCTGCGCTAGTCGGTGAGTCCGTAGAACTCTTGAGAGGGGACGCGGTCGGTAAGGATCTCGAGCGCCCTATCCAAAGTAACACCGTTGTAGAGCGTTTGCTCCACGGCAAAGGTGAGCGGAATGTCTACGCCCAGCGAACGGGCGAGCTCGCTCACGCTGCGGGCGGCGACGGCGCCCTCGACCACCATATGCGTGCGCGCCTGGTACTCGTCGAGCGATACGCCGTGGGCAAACTCGCAGCCGAAGGTGCGGTTGCGCGAATGCTCGGAGGTGCAGGTGGCAATAAGGTCGCCCATGCCGGCAAGACCCATACAGGTCATGGCCTGGCCTCCGCGGGCGTGTACCAGACGGCTGATTTCTGCCAGGCCGCGCGTCATGATAAGGGCGAGCGTGTTGTCGCCCGCGCCGGTACCGGCGGAGATGCCGCACACGATGGCGATGACGTTTTTCATGGCGCCGCAAACCTCGACGCCGGTCATGTCCTGCGACAGGTAGATGCGGAAGGCCGTGGATAGGAGCAGGTCCTTAAAGGTCTCCCCTACCTGCGAGTCTTTGCTGGCGATGACGGCGGCGGAAAGTCCGCCGCGGCATATCTCCTCGGCATGGTTGGGGCCCGAGAGCGCCGCCACACGCGCCTCGTTGCCGATCTCGCTGGCGATGACCTCGCTCATGAGCATGCCGGACTCGGGCTCAATACCCTTGGTAAGGCACAAGACGGGGGTGTCGGCGGCGATAAAGGGTGCCGCCTGATGGCAGACGCCACGCAGGTGCGTCGAAGGCACGGCAAAGATGATGGCGTCGGCACCGTCGAGCGCCTGGGCCAGGTCCGTCGTGGCGACAACGTTTTCCGGCAGCACGTAGTCCACCAGATAGCGCGGGTTGCGGTGCTCGCCGTTAATGCCGGCGGCCGTCTGCTCGCTGTGGGCCCACATGGTCACGCGCTCGGCTCGCGCGGCGGCAAGGCCGGCGACGGCGGTTCCCCAGGAGCCGGAGCCAATCAGCGCAACATTCATGACTCTCTCCTACTTATCGTCGGGCTCGGTGACGCGCTTGGTAAACGAGAGCTTGGATTCCTTACCCGTCATGAGCTTTTTGATGTTCGCGCGATGGGCCCACACCACGGTGATGCCGATCATCGCCATGCAAAACTTGAGGCCCAGGCTGCTGTACGGAAAGACCGCGCAGGCGGCGATGGGAAGACCGATGGCCGCGGCAAGCGAGCCCACCGACACATACTTGGTGATGGCGACGGCCACGATAAACATGCCCAGCAGCGAAAGTCCGATGGGCCAGTACCAGGCGAGTATGACGCCCAGCCCCACGGCGATGCCCTTGCCGCCACGGAAGTTGAGGTAGGGCGAGAATATGTGGCCCCACACGGCAGCCAGGCAAATGACGCCGAGCATCCAGTCGCCGGCGGCACCGGGAGCCATGATGCTCACCGGGAAGCCATAGCCAACGCTCGCGATGAGCGGACGCGCGATAAGGACGCAGATGGCGCCCTTCAAGCAGTCGAGCAGCAGCGTGAGCGCGGCGACCTTGGGGCCGGCTACGCGCAGGGCGTTGGTGGTGCCGATGTTGCCGGAGCCCGCCTTGCGAATATCCGTGTGGTTGAACACGCGGCCCAGGATCAGGCCAAACGGAATCGCTCCGATAAAGAACGAGACCACGGCGCAGATGGCGGTCAGCAGAATCGGATTATGCATCCTTTTGCTCCTTCTTCCTAAAGAAGAGTCGAATGGGCGTGCCGGAAAAATCGAAGGTAGAGCGCATGCGGTTCTCCACATAGCGCTGGTAGGTGTCGTTGACCAGGTCGCTGTGGTTGACGAAGAACGTAAACGTCGGCGGGTTAACGCCCGTCTGGGTCACGTAGTGCATGCGCAGGCGACGCTTGCCGTCCACCACGGTGTGGCCAAACTCGCGCAGGTCGGTGAGGAAGGTGTTGAGGCGCGAGGTGGTGATCTTTTGCGAGCGCGTCTTCTCGGCGGCGTCGACCATCGCCCAGATCTTCTCGACGCCACGGCCGGTCAGGGCCGAGATACGCAGGTACTGGGCCCAGGGAGCCATGACGCCCAGACGGCGGTCGACGGTCTCCATGCAGGCCTCGCGCTTGCGGTCGTCGTCGAGCAGGTCCCACTTGTTGAGCAGAACGACGATGGCGCAGCCGCGTTCGATGGCCAAGCCCATGACCTTCTGGTCTTGCTCGGTAACGCCCACGGAGGCGTCGACGACGAGCAGTGCCACGTCAGCACGGTCGATGGCACGCAGGCCGCGGACCATGGAGTAGTACTCGATGTTCTCGTACACGGTGCTCTTCTTGCGAATGCCCGCGGTGTCGACCATGCGGTAGTGCTTGCCGTTGCGCTCCACGACGGTGTCGATGGCGTCGCGCGTGGTGCCGGCGATGTTGGACACGATAGAGCGGTCGGCGCCCAGGATACGGTTGAACAGCGAGGACTTACCGGCATTGGGGCGGCCGATGATGGCGACGTTCAGCGCGTCGGGGAACTCGTCGGCGACCTCGTCCTCCTCCTCGGGTAACAGGGCAACGATGTCGTCGAGCAGGTCGCCCGTGCCGTGGCCGTGCAGGGCCGAGAGCGGCGTTGGCTCGCCGATGCCGAGCGAATAAAACTCCCAGATGCTGTCGTTTTCGCGATCGGGGTTGTCGAGCTTGTTCACCAGCAGAAAGACCGGCTTGTCGCAGCGCTTGAGCATGCGGGCGACCGACTCATCCTCCTCGGTGACGCCGGTGCGACCGTCGACCACAAACAGGATGACGGCGGCTTCTTCGGCGGCGGCGAGGGCCTGGTCGCGGATGGACGTGGCAAAGACGTCATCGCTCTTGAGCGGCTCGATGCCACCCGTGTCGACGATGGTGAACTCGCGGCCGTTCCAATCGGCCGTGTGGTAGGAGCGGTCGCGCGTTACGCCGCGGGACTCATGGACGATGGCGTCCGAGGTCTGGGCCAGGCGGTTAACGAGCGTGGACTTGCCCACGTTGGGGCGTCCGACGACGGCGACGATAGGTTTCATCTGCACTCCTTTAATGGGTAGGGTCAGTGGAAATGTTAGAGTCTGCGGGCACAATGCCAAGGATATGCTCCAGGGTATCGAGCAGCTCATGCGGCATGGTCGACACCACATGAACCTCGGCGCCGCGAGCTTCAAGGCTTGCGAGTAAATCGTCACGATGATACTCGTCAAGCGTCATGCCGTCAGCGTTGAACATGAGCTTAGGCACAAAGAGCATAACCCCCGAGAGGTCCTGCGGCAGCTGCTCCAGAATGTCGCAGGCGACGATGAGGCCGGTCACGTCCACGTTGCCGCCAAAGTAACGGTTTTCGATAGCGGTGACGGTGCCGGCAAGGCCCCGTGGCGACTCCACAAAGCGCGCCACGGTGTCGCGCGCGCTGGCGCCGGAGAGGCACAGGAGGCGCTGGTTGCGCCCGGCGATTGCCTCGCGGACGCGGGCCAGACGCTCGGCATCGGCGGCAAGCACGTCGTCGGTCTCGTCCAGATACGAGCGGATCATACCGATGCCGTCGTAATACTGCGGGTAGCCGTCGTAGAAATCGGCCTGGGGTGGCTCGATGCCGGCGTCCAGATAGAACTCGTCGCTCATCTGGAAGGTGTGGCGGCCAAAGCGCTTGTAGGCACGATCCTGGAAGGGACGGATCATGGCAATGGTTTCGCGCGCGAGCTCGGGCTTGTCGCTGTAGGACCAGCTAAAACGGTTTTGATGCTTGGTAAAGCCCAGCGGCACAATGCCCAGACTCGTGATCTGTTCGTGTTCCTCGCAAAAGCGTAGGGTCTTTTGCAGCTCCTCGCCGTCGTTCATGCCGGGACACAGCACAATCTGTGCGTGAATCTCGATGCCGGCGGCCATGATGGTCTCGAGCACGTCCATGCCGCGCTGGGCGTTGCGGCCCATCATGCGGCGGCGGACGTCGGGGCTTACGGCATGGACCGACACGTTCATGGGACTCATATTGCGGTCGATAACGTTTTGCACGTCCTCGTCGGAAAGATTGGTCAGCGTGACAAAGTTGCCCTGTAAAAAGCTCAGGCGATAATCGTCGTCACGAATGTAGAGCGTGGAGCGGCCGCCCTTGGGCAGCATGGTCATAAAGCAGAACACGCAGGCGTTCACACAGGTACGCATGCCGTCAAAGATGGGGCCATCGAACTCAAGGCCCCAGTCCTCGCCGGGAAAGCGATCGAGCTCGACGGGGGTGACGGTGTTGTCGCGCGGGTCGAGAACCTCAAGTTCGACGGTGTCCTCGTCGGCCTCCCAGAGCCACACTATCATATCGGTCAGCTGCTCGCCGTTGACCGTGAGCACGCGCATGCCCGGCTCGATACCCACATCCCATGCGGGCGACTCGGGACGCACGTTCTTTACGAGCGCGCCCTCACCCGGCTCGGGGTCGCGGCTGCGCCCGTAATCGGCCACCTCGGCGGCGTATGCGGGTACGGTCTGGTCCATGATTAGCGACAAAGCTCCTTGATGCGCGCAACGGCGCGTTCGATGTGTTCTTGCGGAGTTGAGGCTCCGGCGGTGATGCCGATGCGGCGCGCGTTGGCAAACCATGCGGCCTCAAGCTCGGAAGCTTCCTCGATGTGATGGGTGTGCTCGCAGACATCGGCACAAATCTGCGCCAAGCGGCGCGTATTGCCCGAATTTTTGCCGCCCACGACGACCATGCAGTCGCAGCGGTTGGCAAGGGTTGCGGCCGCCTGCTGTCGCTCGCTCGTGGCAGCGCAGATGGTGTTGATCACGCGTAGTTCCTGCGCACGCGGAGTGATGGAGGCCACGACCTCGGCCAAGTTCTGCGCGGTTTGGGTGGTCTGCACGACCAGGCCCACCTTGCCCTTGAGCGGCAGCGCGTCTGCATCGGCGGCGCAACTCACGACCTGCGCGTCATCGCCGGCGTGGCCCAGGATGCCCTCAACCTCGGGGTGGCCCGGCTCGCCTACGACGAGCACACGGTAGCCCTCGCGCACCAGGCGCTCGGCCGCCACGTGGACCTTCTTGACGTAGGGGCAGGTGGCATCGACCACGGTAAGGCCGCGCGCGCGAGCAGCCTCGATTACCTGCGGCACCACGCCGTGCGCGCGAATGACCACGGTGCCCGATGCGGCGTCGTCCAAGGTGTCTGCCAGACCGACGCCTGCCTCGGCGAGCTCGCGCACCACGATGGGGTTATGGATGAGCGGGCCCAGCGTGTGGACCTGAGCGCTCTCCCCTGCCTGCGGCGCGGCGGCCAGCGCCATGTCGAGTGCACGCTGCACGCCGTAGCAGGTACCGGCATGCGCTGCGATTTCGATGGTGGGGACGACCTCCTCAGCGGCGGTCGCGGTGGTATTCATGACGTTCTCGCCCATGGCTAGAACCTGCCAGGGTGCTCGGCACACAGGTCGTCGCGCATGGCGTAGACGCGGCTCATGGCCTCGGACTCAAACCATGCCAGGCGCTCCTTGCGCTTGAGCTCAGCCGGTGCATCGGATAGCGAGATGGCCTTGCCGGCACGGATCCAGCACTTTTTGGGGCGCATGAGCTTTTTGCCCGCAGGCGTGATATCGGACCAGCCGCAGATGGCAAGCGGGTTGACGGGCGCCTTGCCCATCTGGGCGATAAGCGCAAAGCCGCCGTGGACCTCGGGCTTGATCTCGCGCGAGCGGATGCGCGTGCCCTCGGGGAAGATCAGGACGTCCTCGCCGCGCTGCAGCGCATGCTGGGCGGCACGCAGGCACTTCATGTCGGCGGTGCCACGCTCGACGGGAATACCGCCCACGCGGCTAAAGGCCCAGCGCACGATCTTGCTCTTGGCAAACTCGGACTTAAAGATGGGGCGAATGCGGCGGCCGCCAAAAAACAGCGCCGTCTCTACAGCCAGGAGCTCGGCCATCGAGGTGTGGTTGCAGATGACCACGCTGCCGCGGCCTTCCTGGCGCTCAAACAGCAGGTCGCTGTCCTCTATCTTCCAGCGCCACATGAGCTTGGAGAAGACCCACAGGATGCCCATGACCACGAAGACGGTGCCGCGGATGAGCACGGGGAACTCGGCATAAGGCGCGTTGTAGTAATCCTCGGGCGTCTGCTTAAACAGGCGCATGAGCTACCTCCTTTGGTTGATGAGGTCCTCGATTATCGAGACGACCTCGTCGATGGTATGTGCGGTGGAGTCGACGTGCACCGCGTCCTCGGCGGGCACGAGCGGCGCGACCTCACGGCTGCTGTCGAGCTTGTCGCGCTGCTTGAGGGCGTCGAGGGTCTCGTCGACCTCGGCCTCGAGCTGCTCTTTGGTGGGCGGCTGGGTGTCGTTTTGGTGGCGCTGCAGCACGCGGCGACGGGCGCGCTCGCGCGGGTCGGCGGTAAGGAACACCTTGACCTGCGCGTTGGGGAACACGACGGTGCCGATGTCGCGACCCTCGGCCACGATGTCGCGGTCCTCGGCGGCGCGACGCTGATGGATGAGCATGGCCGCGCGTACGCCCGGGTAGGCCGAGACCTTGGAGACGTTGGCGTCCACCTGCGGGGTGCGAATGGCAGCCGAGGCGTCCGCGCCGTCGATGGTCAGGCGCGTGTCCTCGCCGGTGCCGTTGGTAAAGCGGATCTCGATCTGTTCGGCGAGGGCGTCGATGGCAGCCTCGTCGTCCAAATCGATGCCGCGGTCGAGCGCGGCGAAGGTGACGGCGCGATACATGGCGCCCGTGTCGAGCTTGTTAAAGCCCAGCTGGCGGGCGATCTCCTTGGCGATGGTGGACTTGCCGGAACCGGCGGGGCCGTCGATGGCGACGATCATGCAATGCTTCCTTTCGGTGGTTGACGTGCTGGTATGGGACGCGGGCGCTGCGGCTTGGCGGACTGGCTAGCCCGTGTAGCGCTCGCGGTAGGTGTTGCGCTTGGGGGCGGATCCGTGGCTGCCGTGGTGGCGCGTGCGGGTCGCAGTGTTGGTCGCCGGCGCAGCGCCGCGCTTGGAGCTGGCCTGCTTGGGCGGGATGCCGCCAGCCTTAAGGATCTGCACCTCGCGGTCGGTGAGCTCGCGCCACGAGCCCTTGGCCACGTCCTTGAGCTCCAGGCCGGCAAAGTTGCAGCGGTGCAGGCGGATCACCGGATGGTGGATCTTGCTCAGCATGCGCTTGACCTGGTTCTTGCGCCCCTCGCGGATGATGACCTCCACGGCGGTTGTGCCGGGCTTCACACCCTGCGGAGCCACCGCCTCGGCCTCGCGCGCGGTAATGACGCGGCAGATCGCCGGCTGGCACAGGCCGTCGTCGAGCTCGATGCCGCGGCGCAGCGGTTCCAAGTCGCGATCGGTCAGGTGGCCGTCCACGAGCGCCTGGTAGGTCTTGTAGACGTGCTTGCTGGGGTGCAGCAGGTCCTGCGACAGGTCGCCGTCGGTGGTAAAGAGCAAAAGGCCTGTGGTGTCGCGGTCCAGGCGGCCCACCGGGAAGAGCCCCGGAAAGCGGTCGCGCGGGACCAGGTCGGCCACACAAGGGCGCTCCTGCGGATCGCTCATGGTGGTGAGGTAGCCGGTCGGCTTGTAGAGCATCAGGTACACGGCGCCCTGGTTGAGCTTGACGGGCATACCGTCAACCTCGATATGGTCGCGGTCCACATCGACCTTGGTACCCAGCTCGGTCGCGACTTGGCCGTTGACAGTCACGCGGCCGGCGGTCATCAGGTCCTCCGAGCCGCGGCGGCTCGCAACACCCGCGCGCGCCAAAAAGCGCTGCAGGCGCATGGTGTGTGGGTAGACGGGCTGGGGGTCGATCGCGGGCGCGCCCGTGGCGCCAGCGGTACGCGTCTCCCCTGCTTCGCTAGTCCTCGTCATGCGTATCCTCCGCAGCGTCGTCGGTGGCAAGTGCTTCCTCGCCACCGACTGCCTCAACATCCTCAACATCGGTATCGAGCAGCTCGCGCTCTTCGTCCAGGTCCTCGACCTGCTCCTCGAGCGTAGATTGAATGCTGCGGCCGCTCAGGCGCTCGCGGATAAACTGGCGCGACTGCTCGTCGGGGGCAAACTGCTCCAGATCGGGCAGGTCGCGGGTGGAGCGCAGACCGAACTTCTCCAAAAAGGCGTTGGTCGTGCCGTAAATGATGGCCTGACCGCGCTGGGGGTCGCGACCGAGCTCGCGCACCAGACCCTTGTCAACGAGCGACGCGATGACGCCGTCGGAGTTGACGCCGCGGATGCCCTTGACCACCTCGCGCGTGACGGGCTGGTGGTAGGCGATCACAGCAAGAGTCTCGAGTGCCGCCTGCGACAGTTTTTGCGTATCCCAGCTCAGCACATAAGCTTCGACCACGTCGTGGTAGGCAGGATGCGTGAACAGGCGCCAGCCGCCGGCGACCTCGCGCAGCTGAAAGCCGCGGTTGGCCTCCTCGTACTCAACTTTGAGCTCGGCCAAAAGCGACGCACACTCGCCCGGGGCGATATCCAGCGCATCTGCCAGCGCGGGCGCGCTGACGGGGTCGCTCGAAACCAGCAGGAGCGCCTCCAAGGCGCCTTTGAGGCTGTTTGCCTCTAGCGTGGAAAGGGTTGACATGGTTGCCGCTCCTATTCGGTGAGCTCGGGGCCCTCGCCGGGAACGTAGGCCTCGGCGCCCTCGACGCGGTTGATACGGATGGTTCCAAAGATCTCGTCCTGGCTCAGGGTGAGCGAGCCTCGCTTGGCGAGTTCGAGCATGGCCAGGAAGGTGACGACGAGCTGCTCGGTGGTGGCGTCGCCGTCCAACAGCTCGCGGAAGGTGCAAGTTTGGTGCGCCATGGTAAAGCGGTCGACCGAGGCCACCGTCAGGTCGAGCGGTACGCGATGCGGCGCCACGTGCTCGGCCTCCAGCAGGAAGGTCTGGCGCTTGCCGTCAAGGTCGGCGCAGATGACGGCGAGGCCGCGCAGGGTAATGCCGGCCAGGTAGTCGGGCATGAGGCCCAAAAACTCGGGGTCGGGACCGGCCACACGCGGATGCATGCGGCTTTCGGCCTGCATGCGCGCGCCAAGAGCCGCCGCCGCACCCTTAAACTGCTTGTAGGCGATCAGGCGCTGAATCAGGACCTCGCGCAGGGCGTCGCCGTCGAGCGCGCTGAGCTCTTCGAGGTCTTCGTCAATCTCGTCATCGTCGTCGGCTTTACGCGGGGCCTCCTGCGGCACCAGCGAGGCGGCCTTGATGTCCAAAAGGGTTGCCGCGACCAGTAAAAAGTCGCTCGCCACGTCCAGGTCCAGCGCCTCAATACGCTCGACCTCGGCCAGGTACTGCTCGGCCACCTCGCTGATAGAGATGGCGCCGATATCAACTTTTTGGCGGGTTACCAGCTGCAGCAGCAGGTCGAACGGTCCGCTGTAGACCTGCGTCGACACGCGATACGACATCTTCGACCTCCTTTGACGGCGCCTTCGCGGCGCGGTTTGGGTGCATGTTGCGACCATTTTGCACGGTCGACCTGTAAGTTTACCTTAGATGCCGGCGATTGCGAAGTTAAGCAGCTGCTCCGCCAGCGGATACACGGTAACGTCGAAATACCGGCCGATCACATCGATGCCGGTCCACATGGGCAGCAGATACAGCACGATGATAAGAATCGGCATGGCGTATTGCTGCAGTTGGTAGTAATTGGTGAGCGCCTTGCCTTTGAGGAACGGCACGATGATAGACGAGCCGTCGAGCGGCGGGATCGGGATGAGGTTAAAGAACGCGAGCGACAGGTTGACCACGATAAACGTAGCGCCAAAGTTCATGATTTGGGACGCTACGGCAAAGGACATGCTGGTGTAGAGGTTGCCATATGCTGCGTGCATGATGGCGGCCGCAAGGCATGCCAGTGCGATGTTCGAGGCGGGGCCTGCCGCGCTCACCAAGACCTCGTCGCGCTTGGGGTGCTTGAGGTTGTTGAGGTAGACCGGCACGGGCTTAGCGAAGGCGAACACCGGGCCGCCGGCGGCGAGCATGAGCAGCGGTAGGATGATGGTGCCAAACGGGTCGATATGGTTGAGCGGGTTGAGCGAGACGCGGCCGCGCGAACGGGCCGTCTTGTCGCCAAGCGCCCAGGCTGCGGCGGCGTGTGCGCTCTCGTGGATCACGATGCCCACGATGACGGCGACGGCGCTGGCAAGCAGGTTCATGAGGTAGCTACTGGACATGGCACTCCCCTAGCGGACGCGGCGCGAGGCGCGCGTGAGCAGGTAGTCGGCCACAAACAGGATGACGGCCACGATGGCGTAATCCAGGCGAAACACACCGCCAAAGGGCGATGTGATGACGCCGTAGCCGGCGATGGCGCTCGGCAGCGCGCGCGAAAGCTCAACGACAAAGCCCACAATCTGCAGCTTGGCGGTGAGGCCGCTAAAGCACAGCAGCACAGTCATCGCGCTCATAAAGATGCCGCAGATGCGACAAGCGATGGCGATGATGCTCATCGCCACGGCAGCGGCCTTACGAGAGTTCACGCGCGGTCTCCTCTTCGATTTGGGTGGAAAGCTCGAGCCATTCGTCCTCGAGCTTGGGCAGCTCTTGCTTAAGGCCGTTATATTCCCCCAGCGCGGCGTTGAACTTATCCTGATCGGCATAAAGCTCTTCGCTCGCCATCAATTCCATAAGCTCGTCATAGCGGGCGCGCTTTTTGTCGAGCTCTGCCTCGATCTTCTTGAGCTGGTTGCGCACGCCCCTGAGCTTTTTGTTGAGCGCGGCGCGGGCCTGGGCCTCGGCACGCTTTTGCTCCTTGGTCTTTTTGCCCTCGGCCGGCTTGGGGGCCGCAGCGGGGGTATCGGCCTGGGCGGCGCTGGCTTTGGTGGGCTTGGTCGTGGAAGGCGTGCTCTCCCCTGCCGCCTCGGCGGCGGCGCGGGCCGCGAGATCCTCGCGCTTGTAGAGGTAGTAGTCGTAGTCGCCGTCATAGACCGTGACCTTGCCATCGCGGATATCGATCACGCGGTTGGCCACGGCTCGCACCAAGTGCTCGTCGTGGCTAATCAGCACGATGGTGCCGGGGAAGTTTTGCAGGGCGTTCTCGAGCATGTCCACCGAGTCGATGTCCAAGTGGTTGGTGGGCTCGTCCAGGCACAAAAGTGCCTCGGGGGCCACGAGCATCTTAGCCAGGGCCAGACGCGCCTTTTCGCCGCCGGAAAGAACGCGAACCTGCTTTTCGATAGAATCGTTGTCGCTAAACAGGAAGGCGCCCAGTAGGCTGCGCTGCTGCGGCACGGTCCACTTGGGCGTGACGGTGTCGATTTCTTGCAGGACGGTATTGGACTCGGTCATGCCTTCGAGCGCGTGCTGGGCGTAATAAGCCACGCCCACGTTGGTGCCCAGGTCGCGCGCGCCGGTGGTGGGCGGCTCCAGGCCGGCGATGATCTTCATGAGGGTGGACTTGCCGGCGCCGTTGGGGCCGACGAGCGCCACATGCTCGCCGCGATAGAGCTTGAGGTCGATATCGCTATAGATGTGCTTGTTGCCGTAGGACTTGGACACGCCCTCCAGGCCCACGACCATGTCGCCCGAGCGCGGCGGGTCGGGGAACTTAAAGTCGATGTGCTTATGGCCTTCGGGCAGGATGACGAGCTCCTTTTTGATTTGCTCGATCTTGCGGATGCGTTCCTGCGCCTGGGCGGCCTTGGTGGGCTTGTAGCGGAACTTGTCGACGAAGACCTGCATGTGGGCGATGTCGCGCTCCTGGGCGGCACGTTTGGCGCGCATCTGTTCCAGGTTGTCCTCGCGCTGCTTGAGGTAGCTGCTGTAATTGCCGGTGTAGGTGGTCACGCGGCGGTTCTCGAGCGCGGCGACGTGGTCGACGCAGGCGTCCATAAAGGCGCGGTCGTGGCTGACGATGAGCACGGCGCCGTCGTAGTTGGCGATAAAGCCGCGCAACCACTGGACGCTTTCGAGGTCCAGGTGGTTGGTGGGCTCGTCCAGAAGTAGCAGGTCGGGATGGCGCAGGAAGAGCTTGGCCAGCGCGATGCGCATCTGCCAGCCGCCCGAGAACTCGGAACACGGGCGCTCAAAGTCGGTGACCTTAAAGCCCAGACCGGACAGGATCTTACGGGCATTGCTTTCGAGCTCGTAGCCGCCCAAGTGCTCAAAGCGGTCCTGGACCTGGCCGTACTCGTTAAGGAGCGCGTCGACGTCCTTGCCCTGCTCAGAGAGCTCGGTGATCTGGGCCTGCAGCTCGTTGGCGCGCTCGCCCATGCGGCGGATTTCCTTGGCGGCGGCCATGACCTCGGCGAGGATGGTCGTGTCCTTGTGCTCTAGGTTGGTTTCCTGCTCGAGGTAGCCCACCTGACAGTCCTTGGAGTACTGGACCTGGCCGGCGTCGGGGCTGTCGATACCCATGATGATTTTGAGCATGGTGGTTTTGCCGGCGCCGTTGGGTCCCACGAGCGCAAAGCGTTCGCCGGGGTTGATCTGAAAGGACGCGCCGCTAAAGAGGACGCGCGCGCCGAAGCTTTTTTCGATCTTGTCGACCAGGAGGATCATGGTGCCGCCTTTAACCTTGTGTGCCTATATGAAAAAAGGCCCCAACTTGCGTTGGAGCCTCATTCAATGCTCGGGTGGAGACGAGGGGGATCGAACCCCTGACCTCTTGACTGCCAGTCAAGCGCTCTCCCAGCTGAGCTACGCCCCCGTGCGAAGAAGTACTATACGGGAACTCCCCCGCCGATGCAAGGACAATTTCGGAAAAATCTTTCGGCGTCGGGGCCGGGGATGCGGTACGGGCTCGGGAGCGAGGGGCCCGCGGTGCCCGATCCGGCCCGCGGGGGCGCGCCCCGCGGGCGGCGGCCACGCCGCCGCCCCCTCTCCGGCGCCCTTGGGACATCTCGAGTCCCGCCGGCCGCCGTTTTTTCGCTTCCGCGGCGCGGGCCGCCATCCGCCCAACGGCCATCCCGCCGGCACCAGGCCCATTATCGGGACCAATCGCGCCCCCGCCCACCCGGCGATCTCAAAACCATGCCGGTTTACGGGGCCAGGCCGGGAACCCTCGGGCATGCCGTAATCGGTAAAATCAAAACCGCAGGTAGACGACTTGCGAATTTCGTGAAATGCAGGGTATGGACGGCCGGTCCGGGTCCAGCCCCGTAATCCGGCATGGTTTTGAAATGGCACCAGTTCGCCGATGGTTAACTCTATTTGCAGTCTTGGGATAATGGCTTGAACAATTCCCATCCAGTGATATTTCTTGTGATGCATCTTGATTGTCAGGGAATACCGGGTGTTAAAAACATGGCTTGATCGTGCGTTGTGCGACATGCTTGTGCATGGTAGTATTTCAAATCGTGATTTAACCCGATGGGAAATGAATTTCCATTGTTGAAATTATTATCACAGTACATAAGGGCTCTTGGCGCAACGGTTAGCGCAGGGGACTCATAATCCCTGGGTTCTGGGTTCGAATCCCGGAGGGCCCACCAGAGTATTTCGAGGCCGGGCAACACGCCTGGCCTCTTTACATTGCGTTGACGCCTTATTTTGGCCTGCAATGGCGTAGGGCGTTAATTTCATTCATATTTGCAATTTAGGATGGATTTACTTCAACAGCCACTAAGTAAAGATAAACTGCAGGACGATTGATATGAAAAAAGGCCCCAACTTGCGTTGGAGCCTCATTCAATGCTCGGGTGGAGACGAGGGGGATCGAACCCCTGACCTCTTGACTGCCAGTCAAGCGCTCTCCCAGCTGAGCTACGCCCCCGTGCGAAGAAGTACTATACGGGAACTCCCCCGCCGATGCAAGGACAATTTCGGAAAAATCTTTCGGCGTCGGGGCCGGGGATGCGGTACGGGCTCGGGAGCGAGGGGCCCGCGGTGCCCGATCCGGCCCGCGGGGGCGCGCCCCGCGGGCGGCGGCCACGCCGCCGCCCCCTCTCCGGCGCCCTTGGGACATCTCGAGTCCCGCCGGCCGCCGTTTTTTCGCTTCCGCGGCGCGGGCCGCCATCCGCCCAACGGCCATCCCGCCGGCACCAGGCCCATTATCGGGACCAATCGCGCCCCCGCCCACCCGGCGATCTCAAAACCATGCCGGTTTACGGGGCCAGGCCGGGAACCCTCGGGCATGCCGTAATCGGTAAAATCAAAACCGCAGGTAGACGACTTGCGAATTTCGTGAAATGCAGGGTATGGACGGCCGGTCCGGGTCCAGCCCCGTAATCCGGCATGGTTTTGAAATGGCACCAGTTCACTGGCAGTCAAACAAGGTTGTTCTAGTATCTCGTTGCCGGCTAATTCCCGATTTCCAACCAGTTGCACAAAACATTTGCTCGCAGTCGCGTCTCGGCGCGCTTCATCGCCTCGGATTTGGCTTTATATCGAATCCCCAAACGACTGCAGACGCTTTTGACTATGGTGTCTAGCTGCTTTTTGTCGTTAAGCATATCGTGGGTTACCAGGAACACGTCGAAACCCATGCTCTGGAGCGCAGTCATACGTTCCGCATCGTGGTCAAGTACCGCGCCTGATCCATGGATGACTTCACCTTGAATCTCGATAATTACTGCCTTCATTAGCATTGGGTTCACAATTACGATGTCGCCGTAGCAGACCTTTTGACCTGCGATGCTTTGGGCTGCCTCGGATAGAGGGGTTAAATCGTTGAGGTATACGTATCTGAAACCTGAACCACCTAGACGTCGAGAACGACTTAGGAGCAGGGCCCCCGCGACCTCGAGTGGAGATGCAGCAATGCCGATAACCTGTTGAGCGGCATCATAAAACTGCTTTCCCCACATTTGACTTTTGACCTTATCGGCGAATCGATGCAGGTCGCTCAGTTCGATAAGCGGCTTTCTCATCCAAAGAGAAGTACCTTTGAGTTTCGTAACCTCTCTTCCATCCTCACGCTTGCTCGTTTTGCCTTCATTAACTGGGTCCTTTACGGTTGCGTGGGCATAAACTCGTTTCCAAGGAACCTCGTCTTCGCCTTCTCCAAGTTCGAACAGATCCTGTGTGCTGGAATTGCGATTCTCCTCTTCTGCCATTTTTA
This sequence comes from Collinsella sp. HCP28S3_B9, assembly GCF_052066095.1. Taxonomy (NCBI): domain Bacteria; kingdom Bacillati; phylum Actinomycetota; class Coriobacteriia; order Coriobacteriales; family Coriobacteriaceae; genus Collinsella; species Collinsella sp. HCP28S3_B9. The sequence continues at coordinate 2,845 of NZ_JBQHST010000026.1, read as the reverse complement.
GCTGCATTTCGGCAGCGGGAGTTGGCTCGAAAACAGAAAACCAGCCGCAAAGTTCGTACATAGCCAGCACGAGATCTATTTGAGACACAAAGCGTGTCATAGTAAATAACGTGTTAAGCGGATTGGTGACACTAAAGCCTAAATGAGTGTCGATTGTTGCGCTGGCTTCCGATGCCCCTTCCCAGCGAATAGTGGAGCGCAATCCCGAGTGGTGATTGCAACAACCTGGCGAAGCTACAGCGATAATCGGGGTCTTGAGGACGTCGGTTACAAAGGGCGATTGGGATAGAGCTCGCCAGCCGTCTTCGGAGTTGGGTAGGCGCGGGTAGAGATCGCGCACCTGCGGCGGGCAGCGCCAGTAGCGAAATGCGGTGTTTGCGCAGACGATTTCGTCCATTTGCGCCTCCCCTGGTTTCGGCCGCGGGCCGTGCGGATCACGGGCATGTCCGATTATCTACTGGGCCATCATGAGGGTAAGTACCGGAAGCAAACCAATAGCTTGACGAGTTCTGCCGAAGATCCCTCGTGTGATAGAAATCCGCTGGAAGGAGCTCTGGGCGTGTGGTCCCTGTCTCCACATTTGCGCTCGAATCAGATGGGGAATTCAATGAAAGTACGCATGCGTTATATACAAAACATGCAATGGCGTCGGTAAATAGGGCGCGATATAAAATGACGCCTTAGACGACTACGATTTATTTTTGGTGTCAGTTTTGGTGTCACCCTTGGTGTCAAAAAGAAAAAGGCCAGAGGCTTAATACCTCTGACCTGTGCTTTTGATGGTGGGCGATACAAGATTCGAACTTGTGACCCCATCCGTGTGAAGGATATGCTCTACCCCTGAGCCAATCGCCCGTCGCCTTTCGGCAAAAGAGATACTATCATAGCCGCGCGTGGTTTACCAAGAACTTTTTGCCCCCGATTTTAAATTCGTGGGTGCTAGCCAAGCCAAAGCAACCAAAGAAACCGGCAAACCCGCAGCTAAACCACCCTTTATCGCTTGATCCACAAGGTCTCGGGGCGGCAAATGAGTCGCGCGTTGTTGTATGCCATGTCGAGTCTGAGGCAGGTGCGCGCGGCGTAAAAGCCGTCCTCGCACTGGATGGTCAACGCCAGCTCGGGCTTGTCGCCGGTCAGGCACAGCGGCAGGACCAGCTGGATTCGGCCACCATAGAACTGCGGCACCGCGAGCGTGTAGCTAGCTGCGGCGCGGTCTGGTCGGCGTCGCGCTCGGTAAAAAACACCGCGCGGCTAAAAGAAAACGACAGGTAGTTTTTGAGGATGCGGTTACTGGGACCCCAGTCCTCGGGATCGGCGAGGTCAACCAGGCGGTCGTAGCAGGGCTCGGGACAAAACGCAAAGTCGTAGGCATTGCTGCACAGGGTGCTAGGGAGTTCCATGCGGCGTCCAATCCATTCAGTAACCAGCGTGCGGAAGGTTTGATTCTATACAGGCGAAGCGCAGTCGAGACACACAACGCAATTGCGCCTAAGCTCTTCCGCGAGATCGGCGCGAGAGCGGTTTCCGGATACGAGGTCTTGGATCCAGACGTAGTACTGGTTGTCTGAATCCGAGCGTTTAACCCGAGCATTTTGACCATGCAATCTAAATAGATTTTTCTTGAGGCAATCAATCATCGCTGTCCAGGCGTCTAGATGCCAGGTCGAATACCTTGCCCTTGTCCCTTGCACCTATTGCGATGATTTGAACTACTTCGACGTGCCCATCGAGGATGCGATAAATTACGCGAATGCCATCAGTGCGAAACTTAAGTTCCCTACAACCTGCAAGAAGACCCGAAAGTGGCTTACCAATTTTATCGGCTCGAAGTGCAAGACGCGCAATACCTTTGTTCACCATAGCGCGGACCGAGCTATCGAGTGACAGATACTCTTTCTCGGCAGTCTTGTCGTAAAACTCAACTTTAAACGTAGCCACGCTCACTCGAATAGCTCCTCGTCGGAAATGGGATCGGTCGCCTCGGCTTCTAGCATGGTCTCGAACCTCTCACGTCCCACGGTATAGGAGAACGGGATGCCCTTGCGATTCGAATCAGCGTCGCCCTGCGCGAGCCTTGCAGCGGCTATGGCGTGCAGGCGCTCCTCTCTGAGCTGTTCGAGTTCAACCGCCATCGCTTCGAACTCGTCGAAGCTGACGATAACAGTATCGATGCCATCGTTCCTGTCTGAGACAAATTGCGGCTCCCTTCGAGCGCGACGTCTCGCTTCGCCAAAATTTTTGCTTGCCTGCGTCGAAGTCAGCACCTGTTCGCGTCCGAAAACGAGTTTCTTGTCTATTACGGTAACCATAGCAACCTCCTTCAAAATGGGTCTCTAATACGTATTATAGACCCATTTAAATACGTACTGAAAGGAAGGATAAACAACAATAATCTTAGTATTTAGATTACGGATGAACAGGGTTTCGAATCGTACTCTATGGCGATCGGTTGCCAGACAAGGTCTTCGATGCTGCAGTGTAAGGTTTTTGCGAGCGCCAATGCCGAGGATATTGTGCTCGGCGACCTCATCCTGCTCGATGCTTTTGCGGAAGGGCGGGCGCATGTGCTCTGGTGGGTTGGTGACGATATCAACTTTTCGCCCAAGTTCCTTCTCGAGCTCATGGGAGAGTTCGTAAAGCGCGCCGAACGTCATGGTGTTGCCGCAGACTAGGCGCAAGTCAATATCGCTATCAGGCGTTTGCTCGCCTCGGGCGAAAGTGGGGGGTTTTGGGGATACCAAATACCCCCCCCACGACCAAATTATACTAACTAAGTTCAATTAAGCCACCACATTTGTAACCCCACAAAAAGTTAATCAACTATAAAAACAACCAAAAATCACGC
>NZ_JBQHST010000025.1:0-35958 GCF_052066095.1 Collinsella sp. HCP28S3_B9 | reverse complement strand
TCGAAGAGCCCGATCGCCGCCTTCCTGGCCTCGATGTCGTGCTTCACCCTCAAGTCGACACGCATAAAAAGCCTCCCATTTCTCATGTCCAAGAAATGGGAGGCAGTTCAAATTAGCTACCCCGTACTACCCTGACAATCTAAAGTAGCTAAAAAAGCCCCGTCCCAAATTGACTACTTAGTGGGAGGAGAAGCGTGATTGGCGGCCGAAGGATAGGGCGGTGTCGCCGAACTTGTCTCGGACCGCGTCGATGGCGACGGAGAGGTCACGGCGGTCGCTGGATTGGGCTCCGCGGTCGTCGACTTCGCAAAACAGGTCGGTCTGTATGCCGCCTTGATGATTGAAGTCACTCATGCCTATGCCGGCAAGGCGTACATGCATTCCTTCCTGCCAGATGTTGTCGAGCAACTCGATCGCTACCGCCACAAAGATGTTCTCGTCGTCGGTGGGATGGGGGAGTCGTCGCTGTGCCGAGCGACCGCTGCCGTACGAGTACTTAAGTTTGAGCGTCACCGTGGTGCCGGTAAGCCCCTGGCGGCGCAGGCGACGTCCGACGGATTCGCCCAATAGTGCAATCGCCGCTTCGATGTCCCCGCGCTCGGTCAAATCTTTCGCAAAGGTGCGCTCATTGCTTACCGACTTGACCTCACGCTCTTCATCGAGGCTCGTGACTTCGGAAACCTCGAGCCCCAACGCACGCTGGCGCATGCGCTCGCCGTTAACGCCAAAAATCGCAGACAGTGTGGATTCCGGTGCGCGAGACAGCTCGCCCAGCGTGTAAATCCGCATGCGGCGCAGCCGCTCCTCGGCCGAGCGCCCGATACCGCTCATGGCAGAAACAGGTAACGGTGCCAGAAAACGCTGCTCAGTTCCCGGGCGTACGACCGTAAGCCCAAACGGCTTGTCTCGCTCGCTTGCAATCTTGGCTACCGTTTTGTTGCAACCGACGCCGATGGAGCAGGTCACCCCCAGTGCCGCCACGCGATCGCTGATGCGTCGTACGACGAGCAGTGGGTCCTCGGGCGCAAAGCGGCCCGGCGTGATGTCGATAAAGGCCTCGTCGATGGACACGCGCTCTACGCGCGGTGTCTCGTCGGCAAGAATATTCATGACCTGTGCGCTAACCTCGTGGTAGCGATCGAAATGCCCGTGTGTCCAAATGGCCTGCGGACAGAGGCGGCGTGCCTCGGCCGAGGGCATGGCGGAGTGCACGCCAAAGCGACGTGCCTCGTATGAGCAGGTGGAGACGACGCCGCGAGATTCGGCGTCTCCGCCCACGATAAGCGGCTTGCCGCGCCACTCGGGATGATCGAGCATCTCCACGCTCGCAAAAAACGCATCGAGATCCATCAGACCCACCGCCGGACCCGTCCAGGGCGGCGGCGTGACGCCCGCAGTATCCTCATAACCGTATGTATGTTCGCATCTTTTCATGGCATGAGTATACCGCGCAGCTCATGTGGGGTGCGTGGATGTGCTTGCAAATCGCGAATTCTTGTCTAAGATATGGATTTGCCTTCGACTACACCGAAGAAGTTGGTCTCACGGACTTCACCTGCCCGCGTCGATGGCGTATTATGTTCAACTGTTTGTTTGTAGTTGCAGCCTAAAGCTGCTTGGTTGGAGGAGTTTCCTTTGGCAGTCAAGATTCGCCTTGCTCGTCACGGCGCTAAGAAGCGTCCGTACTACCGTGTCGTCGTCGCCGATTCCCGCGCCCCGCGTGACGGTCGTATCATCGAGGAGGTTGGCCGCTACAATCCGATGACCGCCCCCAAGACCATCAACCTCGATCTCGAGAAGATTGCTGACTGGCAGTCCAAGGGCGCTCAGCTCACCGACGCTGTCGCTGCCCTGGTCAAGGCCGCCAACGAGGGCGAGAAGACCGAGACCGTCGTCAAGAAGTCCAAGAAGCAGCTCGCCAAAGAGGCCGAGGCCGCTAAGGCTGCCGCTGAGGCCGCTGAGGCCGCTGAGGGCGCCGAGGAGTAAATCGTGCCTGAGGTTGACGCTGCACAGCTCGAGGGTGAGGCAATGCTCTCAGATCGCATCGCCGATCTCGTCGAATATCTCGTTGTTCAGATCGTCGACGACCCGGATTCCGTGAGCCTGGAAGTTATCGATGGCGACGATGCCTCAACTATTGAGGTTTCGGTCGCCGAGGATGACGTAGCTAAGGTCATTGGCCGTCGCGGCCGTACCATCAAGGCCATTCGCACGCTCGCCCGTGCACTGGCCGCTCGCCTCGACACTTCCGTCGAGGTAGAGGTTCTGGGCTAGGACCTTGAGGTCCCAGTACAAAAACATCGCCCGTGTGGTTAAGCCGCATGGAAGGAAGGGGGAGGTCCTCGCGCAGCCGCTGCGGGGGCTTCCTTCTGTATTGGAGCCGGGTATGCGTGTCGCCCTGACGCCACCGGCGCTCAAGCGTGACCGCTTTTGCACGGTTACATCCGTTACCGATACGGGCGATGGCGATCTGGTTTCGTTTGAGGGCATTGACGACTTGACGGCCGCCGAGGGCATCACGGGTTGTTTCGTTCTGGCGAACCGTGATGACTTTGAGCTCGATTCACTCGATGCCGCCTATACCGACCTTATGGGTCGCGAGGTGGTTGACGAGCGCTTTGGGTCGCTCGGAACGATCGTTGAGATTATGTCGACGCCCGCCAACGACGTTTGGGTTGTCGAGGGTGATCGGTACGGCGAGGTGCTGATTCCCGTGATCGAGCAAGTTGTGCTCGATCTTCCCGATCGGGGAGCAATATCCGTCCACGTTATGGACGGCTTGATCGATATGGACAAGTAGGGAGGACAACATGCTGATCGAGACCCTTTCGGTCTTTCCCGAGATGTTTGAGCCCGTTATGTCCACATCGATTTTGGGCCGTGCCCGCAAGGCCGGCCTTTTTGATTTTAAGGCGTATAACCTGCGCGACTGGACGCACGATCGCCATCGTACCGTCGATGACGAGCCGTACGGCGGCGGTCAGGGCATGCTCATGAAGGTCGAGCCCATCGCTGAGGCCATCGAGGCCATCAGCTCTGAGGGCCCCAAGCCCACCGTGGTGTTCTTTACGCCCTGCGGTGAGCCTTTTACGCAGCATGTAGCCGAGCGCCTGCTCCAAAGCGAGCGCCTGCTGTTTGTGTGCAGCCGTTACGAGGGTGTCGATGAGCGCGCGTATGCCTATGCCGACGAGCGCCTGTCGATCGGCGACTATGTGCTCACGGGCGGCGAGCTGCCTGCTATGGTCGTTGCTGACGCTGTCGTGCGTCTGATTCCCGGCGCGCTTGGTGACGAGATGAGCAACGTTGACGAATCATTCTCGACCGCCGAGGACGGTGGGCTGCTCGAGTACGCGCAGTACACCCGTCCTGCCGAGTTTAACGGCGAGGGCGTGCCTCCTGTGCTTGTAAGTGGTGACCACGCCAAGGTTGACGCTTGGCGCCGCAAGAACGCCATCGAGCGCACCTGTCGCTGGCGTCCCGACTTAATTGAGACGGCGCGGCTTACGCCCCAGGAGCGTGCGTATGCGCAGGATTTGCTTTCTGGAAGAGGTGAATAACATGGAGGACAATAAAGGCCGCCAACGAGTTCATCTTGAACATGATTTTGGCGAGAGGTCCGTTTTCACTTTGCGGGGCGCCTTGGAATGGGTTTTGGTCATTCTAATTGCGCTCGCGGCCACCTTCCTGATTCGCTCGTTTGTGGTCGAGCCCTTTGTGGTGCCCACCGGGTCCATGGAGTCCACGATTGAGATTGGCGACCAGATCCTGGCGCAAAAGGTGACGCTTGAGCTCGGCCAGCCTGTCAAACAGGGCGATATTGTGGTGTTCCACAACCCCGATGGCACCTCTGAGCACGATGTGCTCGTCAAGCGCGTTATCGCCACGGCCGGCCAGACGGTCGACCTGCAGGACGGCAAGGTGGTCGTTGACGGCCAAGCGCTCGACGAGGACTATACGACGGGCATGAGCTGGCCACTGTCGGTCCAGGCGCCTGGTGCTCAGGTGAGCTATCCCTACACCGTCCCCGACGGGTGCGTGTGGGTGATGGGCGACAACCGCGAGAACTCAGCCGACTCACGCTACTTTGGACCGGTCGACCGTTCGGACCTGATCGCCGTGGCGCTCGTGCGTTACTGGCCGCTCAACCGTCTGGGCGCTATCGACTAAAAACCGCTATAGTACAGTACCTAACCGTGTAATCGTTTCGACGAGGGGATATTAGAGGCATGAACGCTTCATCGCTTTCCTTCCAAGACATCATCCTGCGTCTCCAGCAGTACTGGGGCGAGCAGGGCTGCGTCATTATGCAGCCCTATGACTCCGAGGTCGGTGCCGGTACCTTCCATACCGCGACCACGCTGCGCTCGCTCGGTCCTGCCGAGTGGCGCACCTGCTATGCGCAGCCCTGCCGCCGTCCCGCCGACGGCCGCTACGGCGAGAACCCCAACCGCATGCAGCACTACTATCAGTTCCAGGTGCTCATCAAGCCCTCGCCGGTCAACGCCCAGGAGCTTTACCTGGGGTCTCTTGCCGCTATTGGCCTGGACCCCAACGACCATGACGTCCGCTTTGTTGAGGACGACTGGGAGAGCCCGACGCTCGGTGCCTGGGGCCTTGGCTGGGAGGTCTGGCTCAACGGCATGGAGGTCACGCAGTTTACGTACTTCCAGCAGGTGGGCGGCATCGAGGTCGACCCCGTGCCCGTCGAGATCACCTATGGCCTGGAGCGCATCGCAATGTACGCCCAGGGCGTCAACTCCGTCTACGACCTGGTGTGGAGCTACCTGCCCGACGGCACGCCCATGACCTACGGCGACGTGTTCCTGGAGAACGAGCGCGAGTTTAGCGCCTACAATTTTGAGGTCGCTAACGTCGAGATGATGCGTCAGAAGTTTGACGACTACGAGTCCGAGTGCCACTCCTGTCTGGAGCGCAAGCTGCCGCTGCCCGCATACGACTGCGTCATGAAGTGCAGCCATGCCTTCAACCTGCTCGATGCCCGCGGCGCCCTGTCCGCAGTCGAGCGCGCCAACTACATCCTGCGCGTCCGCGCCGTCGCCAAGGCGTGCTGCGAGGCCTATATGGCCGAGGTCGCCGGAGTTAACGAGAATGCCGACCAGGAAGGCGAGGTGGCGTAAGCCATGGCAGACGCTAAGGATTTCCTGTTTGAGATCGGTACGGAGGAAATGCCCTCCGCACCGCTGAACAATGCCGTCAAGCAGCTTGGCGATATGATCGCCAAGGGCCTCGACGAGGCCGGCCTGGCCCATGGCGAGGTCCGCGTGATCTCGAGCCCGCGTCGTCTGGCTGTGCTCGTGACCAACGTCGCCACCGCGACCGATGAGGTCCACGAGGTCAAGCGCGGCCCTGCGGCAAACATTGCCTTCGATGCCGACGGCAACGCCACCAAGGCCGCCCAGGGCTTCGCCCGCAAGTGCGCTGTGGCTGCCGAGGACCTGATCCGTCGTGAGGATACCGACGGCCGCGAGTACGTGTTCGCCGAGAAGAACATTCCCTCCGCGCCGGCTACCCCTATTCTGACGGCCCTGTGCGAGAAGACGATCGCAGGCCTGCAGTGGCCCAACTACCGCAGCCAGCGCTGGGGCCACGAGCACGCTACGTTTGTGCGTCCGGTCCGTTGGATCTGCTGCCTTCTGGGCGAGGACGTTGTGCCCGTGACGTTTGCCGATGTGACGAGCGGCAACACCACGCGCGGACATCGCGTGCTGGGCGCCGGTGACCATGTTGTCGCCAGCCCCGCCGTCTACGAGCAGGTGCTCGAGGACGCCGGCGTGCTCTCTGCCGAGCGTCGTCGTGAGGCCATCCTTGCCGGTATTGCCGAGGTCGAGGCCGCTCGCCCTGGCTGCCATGTCGATACGCCCAAGAAGGTCTTCGAGGAGGTCATTAACCTCTGCGAGTGGCCGACGGTGCTCGTCGGTACCTTCGACGAGGAGTTCCTCAAGGTCCCGCACGAGATCATCTGCGAGTCCATGCTCACCAACCAGCGCTACTTCCCGATCTATGACGGCGAGGGCAAGCTCACGCGTGAGTTCGTGGTCGTCTCCAACAGCAAGCCCGAGAATGCCGATCGTGTGATCGACGGCAACGAGCGCGTCGTGCGCGCCCGTCTGGACGATGCCAAGTTCTTCTACGAGGAGGACCTGAAGATCTCCCTCGACGAGTTCCGTGAGCGTCTGGCCAAGGTTGCCTTCCAGGAGAAGCTCGGCAGCGTGCTCGCCAAGTCCGAGCGCATTGAGCAGCTCGCGCTCGCTATTGCCCGCGAGGCCCATCTGGGCGCCCACCTCGCTGCCGATGCCGCTCGTGCCGCGCACCTGTGCAAGGCCGACCTGGTTTCCAACGCCGTCGTCGAGTTTACGAGCCAGCAGGGCGTGATGGGTGGCTATTACGCAACTGCGATGGGGGAGAACGACGAGGTCGCCCACGCCATTCGCGATCACTATCGTCCCCGCTTTGCCGGCGATGAGCTGCCCGAGGGCACCGCTGGCTGCATCGTGGCCTGTGCCGACAAGCTCGATACCATTGCCGGTATCTTTGCCATCGGTGAGCCCCCGACCGGCTCTTCCGACCCGTACGCGCTGCGTCGCGCCGCTATCGGCATTATCAACATCCTGCGCGATCGTCTGCCGATCGACCCCACGACGCTCATCGACTTTGCCCTTGAGCTCTATAGCGAGCAGGGCATCGAGTTCGACGCCGCCGAGGTCGCCCAGCAGGTCCGTGACTTCTTCCACGGCCGTCTGGTGAGCATGGCCCGCGACGAGAAGATTCCGGCGGATACCGTCGCCGCCGTCTCCGCGGTGCACATCATCGCTCCGTCCGTCTTCTTCGCCCGCTGCGCCGCGCTCGACGAGGCTCGTAAGAACGATGCCGAGACCTTCGACAACCTGGCTACTGCCTATGCCCGCGCCGCGCACATCTCCAAGCCCGAGCTGGGTATGGAGTACGATCGCAGCCTGATGGGTGAGGCCGAGCTCGCGCTTGCCGATGCCTCCGAGGCTGCTCAGACCGCTGTCGATGGCGCCCTTGCTGCCGAGGATTACCCGGCCGCATTTGCCGCCCTTGCCGCCCTGCGTGCCCCCATCGACCGCTTCTTCGACGAGGTTATGGTCATGGACAAGGACGAGCAGCTCCGCGATAATCGCCTTAAGCTGCTCAACCGCTTCGAGGCCGTTTTCTCTGGCATCGCCAACATCGGTGAGCTTGCCCGCAAAAAGTAAACTAGCCTGCGCATAAGCGCAAAAGGAGCCCCGCATGGATTGCCCGGTCACCGCTCGTCCCACCGTTATCGTTATCTCCGACTCGCTCGGTGATACCGCTTGTGAGGTGGTGCTTGCGGCGTCCGGGCAATTTGATGAAGGGGCTTTTCGTCTCTTGCGCTTGCCCAAAGTGAACTCGGTGGAGCAGGTCAAGTCGTTTGTGGGCCCGCGCGTCGATGCGGACCATCGTGATATCGCCGTGTTCCACACTATCGTCGATCCGGCGCTTCGCGCTCGCGTGCTCGATTACCTGGGTATGCTGCATATTCGCTCTGTCGACCTGATCGGTCCGACCCTTGCCGTGCTCTCGTCGCTCATCGGTGTGCCGCCCAAGGGCGTTGCGGGCGTTATTCACAAAACGGATGACCGCTATTTCCACCGCATCGAGGCTATGGAGTATTTCGTTGAGCACGATGACGGGCGCGGTTGCGACGACCTTTCGGGGGCCGATATCGTGCTGCTGGGCGTGTCGCGTACGTCCAAAACGCCGCTGTCGATGTATTTGGCCTATCAGGGTTACAAGGTCGCAAACGTTCCGCTGGCGCACGGCATGGAGCCGCCGAAGTCGATTTACGAGGTCGACCCGATGCGCCTGTTCGGCCTGATTTCGACCGTTGACGTAATTTCTGAGATTCGCGACAGCCGCTTGGGCGATGACTACGCCCGCGCCGTCGCCGGCTCCTATGCCGAGCCCGAGAGTGTGCGCAGCGAGCTTGAGGAAGCCCGTGCCCTCATGAAGCGCCTAGGCTGCTTTGTGGTGCGTACCGACGGTAAGGCGATTGAGGAGAGTGCATCCGAGATCATCGGTCATTTGGATGAAATCCAAGAAGCTCGAGCCCGTCGTGCCGCTCGCCGAGCCCAACAAAAGTAGCTAATTTGGGACGGGGCTTTTTTAGCTACCCCGGCTGAGGCCGCGAGCTTTTTGGCCGATTGCCGACGGGGTAGCTAAAAAAGCCCCGTCCCAAATTAGCTATTTATGGTAAAGCGATTTAGCAAAGTTCTTTCAGTTAACCTGCAAGTCTCGTACACTGGTATCTTCATAAGGTAACCACCTTTATCTACCGTTTACCGTCAGTTTTACCACGTTTACCAAACCTCGCACCCTCTACGCAAGCACTTCCAATACCCGCCGTATAGTACCCTCACGGCTCGCATCCGGCGGGTCGATTCGTTACCACGGTCGTGCGCGACAGCGCATGGAAGGGGAGTATCGTGAGCGATTGCAAGAGGGTTTACCGTTTTGGAACCGACGCCCAGGGCACCTGTGTCACTGAGGGCGACAAGTCCATGAACTTCGTGCTTGGCGGCAAGGGTGCAAATCTTGCCGAGATGAGCCGCATCGGCCTGCCGGTTCCCGGTGGCTTTACCATTACCTGCCAAACCTGTGTCGAGTACTCCGGTGCCGGCAACGTGTGGCCCGAAGGCGCACTCGATGAGATCGTTGCCGCCGAGGCCGATCTCGAGGCCCGCTGCGGCAAGAAGCTTGGTGACGCATCCGACCCGCTGCTCGTGTCGGTTCGCTCGGGTGCTCCGTTCTCCATGCCCGGCATGATGGACACGGTCCTCAACTTGGGCCTTAACGACGACTCCGTTCTGGGCCTCATTGCCCAGACGCAAAACCCGCGTTTTGCCTGGGATAGCTACCGCCGCTTTATCCAAATGTTCTCCAACGTCGTTATGGGTGTCGATGCCGACTTGTTTGAGAACGCCCTGACCCAGGCTCGCTTGGTCGCCGGCGTCCGCGTCGATTCCGAGCTTTCGGCCGAGGACCTGCAGGAGCTCGTCGAGACCTTCAAGGGCATCTTCTCCGAGAACGTCGAGGCTGCCCTGTATCCCGAGCTCGAGGTTGTCGACGGCAAGCCCGTCTTCCCGCACGATCCGGAGCTCCAGCTGCGCCTTGCCATCCAGGCCGTCTTTGGCAGCTGGATGAACGAGCGCGCCTGCATCTACCGCAAACAGCATGGCATTTCCGACGAGCTCGGTACCGCCGTCAACGTCCAGGCCATGGCTTTTGGCAACAAAGGCGAGACCTCTGCGACCGGCGTCGCCTTTACGCGCAATCCGGCCGATGGCACCAAGGAGTTCTACGGTGACTTTTTGGTTAACGCCCAGGGTGAGGACGTCGTCGCCGGCATCCGCAACACTGAGCCCATCGCCGACCTCAAGACCACCCCGGGCCTCGAGTCTGCTGGTGAGGAGCTCGAGCGCGTTTTCCTGACGCTCGAGGATCATTACCGCGATATGTGCGATATCGAATTCACCATCGAGCAGGGTAAACTTTGGATGCTTCAGACCCGCGTGGGCAAGCGCACCGCTACCGCCGCGCTGCGCATCGCCATCGAGATGGTCGAGGAGGGCCTCATCACCCGCGAGGAGGCCGTGAGTCGCATCGATCCGGCGCAGCTCGACCAGCTTCTGCATCCGCAGTTCGACTCCTCCAAGAAGTACGAGGCCCTGGCCTGCGGCCTTAACGCCAGCCCCGGCGCCGCCGTAGGCGAGGTCGTGTTCTCGAGCGACGATGCCGTCGCGCGCGCCAACGAGGGCCACAAGGTCATTCTGGTTCGCTGGGAGACCAACCCCGACGACTTGAAGGGCATGGTCGCTGCCGAGGGCATCCTTACCAGCCACGGCGGCAAGACGAGCCATGCCGCCGTTATCGCCCGCGGTATGGGTACGCCCTGTGTCTGCGGCGTTGAGCGCTTCCATATTGACGCCGCCGAGAAGGTCGTGCGCATCGAGGGCAGCGACCGCGTGCTGCACGAGGGCGACATCATCTCCATCGACGGCACCCAGGGCATTGTCGTCGACGGCGCCGTCGATCTGGTCTCCGCCGAGCTCACCGGCGATCTGGACACCATTCTGTCCTGGGCAGACGAGATCCGTCTGGACGAGACCGACGGTCACGCCAACCACGTGCGCGTCAACGCCGACAACCCCGAGGATGCCGCGCTCGCACTCGAGTTTGGCGCCGAGGCCATCGGCCTGTGCCGCACCGAGCACATGTTCCTGGGCGACCGCAAGAACATTATCCAGAGCTTTATCTTGTCCGACGACGAGGCCGTGAAGCAGCAGGCCCTGGCCGACCTGCTCAAGGTTCAGACCGAGGACTTTCTGGCGATGTTTAAGACCATGTCCGGTCGCGATGTGGTCGTTCGCCTGCTCGATCCGCCGCTGCATGAGTTCCTGGATAATCCTCGCGAGCTCGAGGTCGCCATCACCAAGAAGGAAGCCGCCGGCGCCAGCGAGGAAGAGCTTGCCACCCTGCGTGCCCGCCTGCGTCGAATCGACGGCATGGTTGAGTCCAACCCGATGCTCGGCTTGCGCGGTGTGCGCCTGTCCGTTGTCTTTGGCGATCTGCCGCTCATGCAGGTTCGCGCCGTCGCCACGGCTGCTGCCCGCCTTATCAAGGAGGGCGTCGACCCGCGCCCCGAGATTATGGTCCCGCTCGTTTCCATCACAGCCGAGCATGTCCAGACCCGCGAGGTCATCGAGCGCGTGATCGCCGAGGTATCCGCCGAGGAGGGCGTCGAGCTCAATATTCCCGTGGGCACGATGCTCGAGCTGCCGCGCGCTTGCATGGTCGCCGACGAGATCGCCCACCATGCCGACTTCTTCTGCTTTGGCACCAACGACCTCACCCAGACAACCTTCGGCTTCTCGCGCGACGACGCCGAGGCCAAGTTCATCCCGCTGTACATGCACAAGAAGATCCTGAAGGATAATCCCTTCGAGACCATCGACGCGGCGGTGCTCGAGCTGGTGCGTATGGCCGTCGAGAAGGGTCGCGCCGCCAACCCCGACATGCACTTTGGCGTGTGCGGCGAGCACGGCGGCGACCCCAAGTCCATCAAGGGCCTGTTCAACGTGGCCGATGTGGACTACGTGTCCTGCTCGCCCTATCGCGTACCCCTGGCGCGTCTGGCGGCCGCTCAGGCCAAGCTCGAGGCCAAGCGTTCCGCTTAACTGAGTCGCGTTCCATTTGCGCCTCTTACGCCCCCCTTCGCGCCGCCGCGCTCCCTGTGGACGCGGCGGCGTTTTATATTTATTCTGTTGGTTCAATACATTGGCAACTGACGGGAGGACTGCGATGAAAAACCTCACCAGGTATTTGCAACGAGCGCGTCGGGGAGCACAGATGACCCTGTGCTGGGTGGTCGTTGCGGTCACGGCGCTTTGCGGGATGCCGACGGCCGGTTTTGCCCTTCAGGATGAATCTCGCGACGAGCTTTATGGCGACGTGGTCAACCCGCTCACCATTACGGTCAACGATCGCGACTGCACGTTTGTTGATATCGATGACGGCAAACTCGAGGGCCGTACCTCGATGTACGACAACGTCTCGTTCTACACGGCCGCCGTCAAAAAGGTGCTGCCCAACTGGGCATCGCTTGCCTATAACATCCTTGGCTATGGTGGAGGCGACGACTCCGGGGACTTTTTGTACTGGGACCACGCCGGCAAGGGCTTTGAGAAGGACTTCGGTAAGGGTCACTACATCTATCTGTATGATGCGCTTTCGGGCGGCAACGGTGAGCATTCCGACGGCGCCGACAAATCGAAACAGAGTGGTCTGACATCGGCAAAAAGCCTCAAAGCTGTCTACGATCGCTTGACCGACGATATCGCCGGCTGTATCGGTCACAAGCTGACGGGCTCCGATTTCCGTGAAAACGTGCCGCTCGACGGACTGTCGAAAGACACGACTGAGCAGGACGTCATCTATGCCACCATTGCTTGTGTCGACAAGCTCGGCGGCACCTATCAGTATGATTTCAATGGCTTTGGCATCGCGTTCTATAACTTTAGAGTTCAGCAGCTCAACAGCATGAACAAGCTTAACTGCGCGCCCGAGGACGCGCCGGGCTATTCCTTTGTCGATTCTAAGACTGAGCAGGAGCTCGTTACCTCGGCTCTTAACGTCGGCTATGAGGACGCCTCGCAGAGCATCACGCTCGCCCGCGGTACCGAGGAGACGGTCGGCACGAGCACTTCTGAATCCACATCGTATTCCAAAGGCGGCTCGTGGGGCGCATCGGTGAGCCTCAAGGAGTCGCTGGGCGTGCCCGCAACAGCGAGCGAGGAGATCGAGACCTCGTTTTCGGCCGAAGCCACGATGTCCCAGTTGTGGGAGGCGAGCAAGACCGAGGAACAGTCGATCACCACAACGGTCAATCAGTCGGTCACCGTCGATATGACGATCCCTGCGCACACGCAGGTCAATAGCAAGCAGACGAGTTCTACCACGACGCTGTCCGAGGACTATGACCAGCCGGTGGGCGTGACGTTCGACGTGATTATCTTTAACATGAACGGCGAGTGCTACGACGACAACGCCGCCGTGCAGGAGTTCCATACCGCCGGTTATGACCAGCGCTCGTTCTACACCACCTTTGGCGATCAGTCGACCGACGCCGTGCAGAACCTGTTCCTGCGCTCAATCGCCCATCGTGGCGACGACGGCTACGATACCACCGCCGGAAACGTTACGAGCTGGTCGCATCGCACCAACAACCACATGGTGCGCGCCATCGATTGGAATTCTGTCCTGGCCGATCGCGAGGTGCCATCGCGCAACGGCGGCGCCCCGCGCACGTGCAATGTGCTCAACGACATGGCCGCCACCTACCCCATGTCCATTACGGGTTCCAATCTGTCGTTTGAGTCGGTGACGGTCGATACCCAGTTGGGCACGCCGCAGCCCATTAAGCCCATTTCCAAGATTCTCGTATCGCTGCAGACCGATAAGACCCGAAGGCTTACGGTGGGAGACGAAGACCCCATCTCTTCCTATCGCGTGCGTGCAAGGGACGAGGACGATGTTGACTATTACGGCTTTGTGAAGTCGTCGGGCGACTGGCGCGTGGTCGATAAAAACGGCAAGAAATGCAAGTCCGACGTCATCGAGATCCAGACCGACCCTGTCACCCACGAGCAAGTCGTGGTGGGTAAAAAGGCCGGCACCGCCTACGTAAAGTACTTTATCCCCGAGGACACCTATGTGGACGTGAACGGGCATGTTTCGACCAATGACGAGATCGACGCCGCGGCCTACAAATATAAGGTAAGCGACGTGGCGCCCGAGTCGTTTAACGGCAGCATCAAACTCGAGGGCTCGGCACAGACCGTCGTCGGAGTCGAGGAGAATCTCAACGGCATCGACGGCCTAACGGCTACGGTCTATGACACGACGGGCAAGGAAGTCGATAGGGTCTGCAGCTGGGAGGCCCAGGAGCTCGAGAGCAAGGGCATTTCGGTCGCGACGGACGGCACGATGACCATCTCGCAACCGGGCACCTTCCATGTTCGCGCCTTCATTGACGGCGTGTATTCCGATTGGGCCGAGGTCATCGCCGCACCCGCACCGGTCGACCCGATGACGACCGTGGTCGAGACACCGGTGAGCGTTACGTCCGTTTCTTCGGGGGATTCTTCGGCAACGACGGATAGCGCGGCTCCTGCCCAGGGAGAGCAGGCGGCTTCCGATGCGAACGCGTCCGAGCCTGCTCCGGCGAGCGACGATGCCACTGCCGTGACTGACGACACCGCGCCCGCTGCCGCAAAAGATGCCTCGCCGATTCCTACGGGCCTCGTTACCGTTTTGACCGATATCTGCCGCTACGGTATCGATCACGGCCTCATCGGCACATCAAACAAGGAAGAGATGACCAAGCAGGACTTCGACATCTTAGGCATCCTGTACCTGATGGCAGACAGCCAGGATCTGGTGCCCCAAGACGCCGAGGATGCGATGAATGAATGGGCTCATGACAACTATAATGACGAAGAGCTTGCCACCTGGAAGCAGCATGCGCTTTCGGTGCTGCTCGAATACGGTTATATCGCGCCCGGAACGACCGTGACGACGCCGACGACTGATGCTGCGGACGGCGCATAAGTGCAGAAAGAGTGCGTGTTTTTGTCTTTTTGCTTACGGGCAAAATAGTTCTTGCAGCCAAGGTCGTGGCGTGTATACTCGAATACGTTTGTTCAACTACGTGCCGGCCAAGGTGGTACGGCACCTCTAGAAGAGTAAGGAATTGCACATGGATTACATCCGCGCAATCGAGCGTCAGCAGATCCGCGAGGACATCCCGCAGGTCCGCGTCGCCGACAACGTCAAGGTTCACTACCGCATTAAGGAAGGCGACCGCGAGCGCATCCAGGTTTTCCAGGGTGACGTCATCCGCATGGCCGGCGCCGGTGCCCGTGAGACCTTCACCGTCCGCAAGATTTCCTTCGGTGTCGGTGTTGAGCGTACCTTCCCGCTTCACAGCCCCAAGATCGCCAAGCTCGAGGTCGTCCGTCATGGTCGCGTCCGTCGCGCCAAGCTGTACTACCTCCGCGACAAGGTGGGCAAGGCTGCTCGCATCCCCGAGAAGCGCTAAGAAGATCGCAGCGTTTGTCCACTCGTTTGGACACAAGGGTCACCTTCGGGTGGCCCTTCTTTTTATCTGATTTCCATGCAAGGAGGGCCTGGTATGGCCAATATGACGAGCTCGATTTCGGCATCGCAGGTTGCCGGCGAGCTGGCGAGTGCCACGTTCGAGGAGATTCCCGCCCTCGTGGAGCACTATCGCGAGGATCCGCGCCAGCAGGTGATCAAGGCTTGCGAACGCGCACTTAAGCGCCATGCCAAGGAACTTTCCGAGCGCGAGCGCGTCAACGGCATGTACGAGCTTATGCATGAGCTCGGCGGCGATGGCGTGGTCGTTGGCGTTGACGAGGTGGGGCGCGGCTCTGTCGCCGGCCCGCTGACGGTTTGCGCCGTCTGCCTTCCCATGGAGCCGCGCGTTTGGGGCATTAACGATTCCAAAAAGCTCACGCCTGCCCGTCGTGAGCTGCTCTCGGTGCAGATTGCCGAGGTGGCTACGGCCATTGGTTTTTGCCATATCGCGCCTGCGGATATCGATGAGATGGGCATGGCCCGCGCCATCCGCACTGCCGTCGCGGGCGCCGTGGCCGATACGGGGCTCGAGCCCGATTGCGTGCTTATGGACGGCAACCCCTTGGGCGCCGTTCCTAACGAGCGCGATGTGGTCAAGGGAGATGCCAAAATCGCCTGCATCGCCGCTGCTTCCATTATGGCCAAGGTCACGCGTGACGAGATGATGGTCGAGTACGATGCCGAGTATCCCGAATATCATCTTGCTGAGTCAAAGGGCTATGCGAGCCCCGAGCACATTGAGGCTATTCGTAAACATGGCCTTTCTCCGTTGCATCGTGTGAGCTTCTGCGGAAATTTTTTGCAGACGGAGCGTCTTTTTTAAGGCAAATATGGAGACAGGGACTTCTGGGATTTTATAAACCAGCTGGTGGGGACCGCATGCAACGCAATTGTTGCATGCGGTCCCTTTTTTGTTTGTTTTTGGTTGGTCTTTGGTTTTCTTTTGGTACTTACCCGCAAGAAAGGCGGCCTCATGATCGGGTCAATATCGTGCGCGGGAAAGGAGACCCCATGTGCGCCGCAAGTGCAAAGAGCAAGACGCAACAGCTCAAAGAGCTTTGGGAGAGCGGGGAGATTGATTGCGCGTCGATTACGCCTGGGTTCATTAAGGGCCTCAGTCCTCGAGAACTGGGCATGCTGGGCGAGCTTATTGCAATCGATTACTTTCGCGAGCGCGGTTATGCCCTCTTGGAACAGGGCTACCGGTGTCCCGAGGGCGAGGCCGATCTGGTACTGCTTGATGAACTTGATGATGCCGTGGTGATGGCTGAGATCAAGACAAGGCGCGTCGCCCTAGATTGCAACACGCGGGTCTTTCCCGAGGAGGCGGTGGACGCCCAAAAGCAGCGTCGCTACCGCCGTATCGCGAGCTGTTACCTTATGGATCACTATCCCCTTAAGGCGATTCGCTTCGACGCGGTGGGCGTTACTATCCGCGGCGGTCATATTGCGGAGATTGAGCATCAATACAACGCATTCGATTGGCAGGTATCGTGATGGCGTTTGACACCTTTGCCGTCCACGCTGCATGTATTCGTGGCGTCGAGGCGATTCCCGTCACGGTCGAGGTCTCGCTTGCCGGCGGTATTCCGGGTATCCAAATGCTTGGCATTCCAAGTATGGAGGTGATGGAGTCGCGTGGCCGTATACGCTGCGCAATGCGCTCGGCGGGATTTGAGATTCCACGAGCGGGCATTACCGTCAACTTGGCTCCGGGCGACATCCGTAAAACGGGCAGTGGTTTTGACCTGCCGATTGCCATCGCGGTACTGGCGGCCGATGGGCAGATTCCCCGCGACCATCTAGACCATTGCCTTATTGCCGGTGAGCTCGGGCTGGATGGTAGCGTGCTGCCCGTAAAAGGCGAGGTTGCGTTTCAGTTGTTGGCGCGTGATATGGGCCTGTCCTTTATTGCAGGAAGGTCGGATCAACATGTACCGCTTGCCGGTGTGGACTGTGGCTTTATCGACCATCTGTCTCAGCTCGCCCGCGGTATGGGCGAGGCGGCTCGGCATTATCTGGATTCCGAGGGTGTCGAGGCGTCGTTTGAGCCAGAACTTGATTATGCCGATGTGCTGGGGCAGGAGGTTGCCAAGCGCGGCATTGCGCTCGCGGCGGCGGGGGAGCTCGGCCTGCTTATGATTGGCTCGCCGGGTTCGGGCAAGACCATGCTCGCACGCCGCATGACGGGTATCTTGCCCGAGCTTTCTCTCGAGGATCAGCAAGAGGCGCTGTGCATCCATTCGGTCTTGGGCGAGAATATCGATGGTTTGCTGGCGGGACACCGGCCGTTCCGTAGCCCCCACCACAGCATTTCGACTGCGGGCCTTATTGGCGGCGGACGGCCGGTGCACCCGGGCGAGATTAGCCTAGCGCACGGCGGCGTGCTCTTTTTAGACGAGCTTGCCGAGTTTCCCAACAGCGTGCTGCAGACACTCCGTCAGCCCATAGAGCGCGGCTACGTCAAGATCGTACGCGTCGATGGAGCTTTCACGTTTCCCTCGCGGTTCCAGCTGCTTGCCGCGAGCAATCCCTGTCCCTGCGGCTTTTTGGGCGATCGCGAGGTACCGTGCCGCTGCTCGGCTTCGATGGTTGAGCGCTATCGGTCTAAGCTACGTGGTCCCTTGGCCGATCGTATTGACCTTATGATTGACGTGACCCGACCCGACCCGCAGGTAATTATCGAGGGCGCCGAGGGTATGTCGTCAGCTGAACTACGTGACTATGTTGTGCGGGGTCGGGCATTTCGCGCCTGGCGCGAGTCCCGTATGGACGATGCAGATGCCGAGGCCGAGGACGATGAGTCACGTTCCATCGACGGCGTCGTTTCGACCTTTGCGCTCGATGGGGCGGCGGAAAAGTGCGTGCTCGGCCTGTCGAGGCGCACACATCTCACAGGGCGCGGCATCGTGCGCTTGGTGCGTATCGCGCGCACGATTGCCGATGTTGCCGAAAGTGAGCGGGTAACCCAAGACCACGTGCTCGAGGCGGCGATGTACCAGGGGAGGAGGGACCAGTAATGCCCGAGGAGACTTTTGAGCTGCATCCCGGTGATGCGTTGTATCCAGCTACCGTTTTGGAGCTCTCTGATGTACCCCAGACGCTTTATGTGCGTGGCGACCCCGCCGCACTGTCGACGCCCTCGCTCTCCATCATCGGCGCTCGCAAGGCCTCGCCGTACGGCCTTGCCGTGGCAGAGCTGGCCGCGAAAGTTGCGGTCGAGGCGGGGGTGACGGTGGTCTCGGGCGGTGCGGTCGGCTGCGACCAGGCCTCGGGTTGGGCCGCGGTCAACGCTGGTGGCAGGCACGTCGTGGTGTTGGGTACGGGTGCCGACGTGGTTTACCCGCGCTCGAGTGCAGGGCTCATCGCGCGCACGATTGATACGGGCGGCGCGGTGGTGTCCATCTCGCCTTGGGGTATGGGGCCACGCAAGTTTGCCTTTCCGCGGCGTAACCGGGTGATTGCCGCGCTTTCGCAGGCGCTGTTCGTGTCGGAGGCCGGCATGCCCTCGGGCACGTTCTCGACAGCGGAGGCCGCCATGGACCTGGGGCGCGAACTGCTCGCGGTACCGGGCTCCATTTTGTCACCAGAGTCGCGTGGGACCAACTACCTCATCGCCAACGGTGCCTGCTGCATTGTTGACGAGGAGTCTATTGAGATGGCCATCTCGCGAATTTACGGCACCCTGCGCTATTCGCGTCCCGATGCGCCCGGTATCGCCGATCTGGACCCCACGCAGCAGGCCGTGATGCACGCGCTCATTGCCTCGCCGCTCAAGGTCGATGACATTGCCGCGCTCGTCTCCCTCGATGCCGTCGGCGTGCTCAAACTCCTGGGCTCACTCGAGCTCGAGGGACTCATCGAGCGCATGATGGATGGAAGGTATGCGCCCTCAAAGTTTGCGCTTCACGCTCAGACGCCCTTCGGTCACAATGGAAAGCGTGTCAATTAGAAAGGTGTTTGCAGATGCTGTTTGATCAAGTGACGGTTATCGGTGGCGGTCTGGCGGGATCGGAATGCGCGATTCAGCTGGCAGATCGCGGGTTTGCCGTAAAGCTGTGCGAGATGCGGCCGCTGGTGACCTCTCCTGCCCACCATACCGATCACTTGGCGGAGCTCGTCTGCTCCAATTCGTTTAAGTCGACCCGACCCGATTCCGCCGCCGGCCTGTTGAAGGCCGAACTCGAGCGTATGGGTTCGGTGCTGCTCGACTGCGCTCATCGCGCTGCCGTTCCCGCTGGTGGCGCCTTGGCGGTCGACCGTGTTAAATTCTCCGAGCTCGTCGAGGCCGAGGTTGCCGCCCGCTCCAATATCGAGGTCGTTCACGGCGAGGTCACCCAGATTCCCGAGGGCCATGTGGTTATCGCCGCGGGTCCCTTGTGCTCGCCGGCGTTGAGCGGGGAGGTCATGAAGCTCGTCGGTGGTGATTCCCTGGCGTTCTTTGACGCCGCGGCCCCGATTGTCGATGCCTCGACGCTCGATATGGATGTGCTGTTTTCGCAGTCGCGCTACGAGGAGCAGGGGAGTGGCGACTATCTCAATGCCCCGCTCAACAAGGAGGAGTACGAGGCCTTTATCGAGGCGCTTACCACGGCCGGTCGCGTGGTGCTCAAGGACTTTGAGGGCGGGGACCTCTTCCAGGCCTGTCAGCCAGCCGAGGAGGTTGCGCGCACGGGCAAGGATGCCATCCGCTTTGGCGCTATGAAGCCCGTCGGGCTCACCGACCCGCGCACCGGTCGCCGTCCCTGGGCGGCGATTCAGCTGCGCGCCGAGAACAAGGAGAAAACCGCCTATAACCTGGTTGGTTTTCAGACCAACCTGACCTTCGGCGAGCAGAAGCGCGTTTTTCATATGGTTCCCGGTCTGGAGAATGCCGAGTTTTTCCGCTATGGCGTTATGCATCGCAATACCTTTGTCGATGCTCCCCATGTGCTCGATGGGACCTTCGCCGTGCCCGGCACGGGCGTGCGCCTTGCCGGACAGATTACCGGTACGGAGGGTTACATGGAAGCGGTCGCCACGGGTCTCCTCGCTGCGCTCAATACCTATGCCGAGGCTATCGAGGTTGCTCCTGTCGAGCTGCCGCGCGTGGGCGCTCTCGGCGCGCTCGTGGGCTATGCGACCGATCCTGCTACGGTCGGATATCAGCCCATGCATGTTAATTTTGGCCTGGTGCCTCCCCTCGAGGACGGTAAACGCCGCAGCAAACGTGATCGCTATCAGGCCTATGCGGATCGCGCCCTTAAGGCCTTGGATTCCTATCTGGAATCGCGCTCCGACCTGTTTGGGGGCGATCGGTCATAGTCTTTGACCTGTACGATACCGTCGACTCGTTCATAGCCTATATTGCGCGCGTCGAGGGGCTTTCTTCTAACACTGTTATCGCTTACGGCTCTCGTCTGGAGCGTTTTGCCGCTTGGTGCGAGCGTGGGGATATCGATGCACGCACGGCGGACGTACGTACCGTTCGCATGTATCTGGCGGAGCTGTCGCGCGAGCAGGTGGCGCCCAGGACGATTGCGGCGCACCTGTCTGCCATTCGTTCGTTCTATCGATGGATGGCTGCCGAGGGTCTTATCGATGGAGATGCTGTCTCTGCGATTGCCTCGCCCAAGCTTCCACGCGATTTGCCCGGAGTGCTGACCACCCAGCAGGTTAAGGCACTGCTTGCAGCGCCAGACGTTTCAACGCCTGCGGGACTGCGCGATGCGGCGATGCTCGAATTGCTCTATGCATCTGGGGCTCGCATCTCTGAGCTTGCGGCACTCAATGTTGAGTCCATTGCTTGGTCCGAGCGAACGCTGCGGCTTTGGGGTAAGGGGAGCAAGGAGCGTATCGTGCCCCTGTATCGGCGTGCTCTCGATGTGACCCACCGCTATATTGAGGAAGGAAGACCGGAGCTTCTTGCTCAGGCAAAGCGTGGCGACGGTGCGAACGGTGTGCATCCGCTGTTTATCTCGGCACGCGGCAACCGTATGAGCGCCGCCATGCTTAGGCGACGGTTTCATATGTTGGCGACGCTTGCGGGTATCCCTTCCGATATCGCCCCGCATGCGATGCGCCATACTTTTGCGACCGATTTGCTCGAGGGCGGAGCGGACTTGCGCTCTGTCCAGGAGTTGCTGGGGCATGCAAGCTTGTCCACCACGCAGATTTATACGCATCTCACGCCCGATCGGCTCAAACGCGCCGTTACCCAAGCTCTTCCTCGCGGCGAATAAGGCAGGAGAGGGGTTCTATCCAATCGATCGCGCGTCCGTGTGTGTGGTTTTGATTTCGGGTTGGCAGAAAGATGTAATCCTGCTATCATTCATCGGGTTGCTTCACGGCAACAGGTTTTTATCACGCACGCGCGGCTACTTCATACCGTGGTGCCCGGGCTTTGGTAGCACATGTCCGGGTTGGTTTTGGAGGATGACCCCGCGCGGAGGCAAACCACAGGAGGTTTAACATGGCTACCAAGATTAATATCCGCACCCTGCTCGAGGCCGGCTGCCACTTCGGTCACCAGACCCGTCGCTGGAACCCCAAGATGAAGCCGTTCATCTTCGGTGAGCGCAACGGCATCTACATCCTCGACCTCAAGCAGACCATTCTTGACGCCGACCAGGCTTACACCTTCGTCAAGAACGTTGCCAAGGGTGGCAACGTGCTGTTCGTCGGCACCAAGAAGCAGGCTCAGGAGGCCGTCAAGAACGCCGCTGAGCGCGCCAACATGCCTTACATCAACCAGCGTTGGCTCGGCGGCATGCTGACCAACTTCGTCACCATCCGCTCCCGCATCAACCGCATGGAGGAGCTCGAGGCCATGGTCGAGGACGGCCGCATGGCTGTTCTTCCCAAGAAGGAGCAGGCTGTTCTGGGTAAGGAGCTCGCTAAGCTCCAGACCAACCTCGGTGGCGCCCGCGACATGAAGGGTCTGCCCCAGGCTCTCTTCGTCATCGACACTAAGCGCGAGGAGAACGCCATCAAGGAGGCCCAGCGCCTGAACATCCCCGTCGTCGCTCTGATCGATACCAACTCCGATCCCGACGAGGTCGAGTACGGCATCCCCTGCAACGATGACGCCATCTCCGCTGTCACCCTTATGTGCGAGCTCATGGCCGACGCTTGCCTCGCTGGCTCCGGCAAGGAGCAGGTCTCCGAGGCCGAGATGGCCGCTGAGCCCAAGGCCGAGTAAATCAGTCCTAATTAAGTCTTTTTCATCTCTTTGAAAGGAACCACAATGGCCCAGATTACCGCCGCTATGGTCAAGCAGCTCCGCGAGATGACCGACTCCCCGATGATGGAGTGCAAGAAGGCTCTCGTCGAGGCTGACGGTGACATGGACGCCGCTGTTGACGTTCTGCGTAAGAACGGCCTCGCTAAGGCTGCCAAGAAGGCTGGCCGCGAGACCAACGAGGGCGCTGTCGCCGCGTTCGTCTCCGAGGATGGCAAGACCGGCGCTCTGCTCGAGCTCTCCTGCGAGACCGACTTCGTCGGCTCCAACGCCAAGTTCACCGGCTTTGCTTCCAAGGTCGCCGAGGTTGTCGCCACCACCGAGCCGGCCGATGTCGACGCTCTGCTCGAGAAGCCGATGGGCGAGGAGACCGTTTCCTCCGAGCTCACCGAGATGATTCACATCATGGGCGAGAACATGAAGATTTCCCGCTTCGCCGCCCGCAAGGTCGAGAACGGCGCTCTCGCTTCTTACATCCACATGGGTGGTAAGATCGGCGTCCTCGTCGAGTTTGCTTTCGAGAAGGCTGAGACCGCTCAGGCTGAGTCCTTCAAGACCTTTGCCCACGACGTTGCCCTTCAGGTTGCCGCTGTCGCTCCGATCTGCGCTACCCGCGATCAGGTTCCGGCCGAGACCGTCGAGCATGAGAAGCAGATTTACATGGCTCAGGCTGCCGAGTCCGGTAAGCCCGAGGCCATCCAGGAGAAGATGGCTGTTGGCCGTCTGGAGAAGTTCTACAAGCAGTCCGTGCTCACCGAGCAGGAGTTCATCAAGGACAGCTCCCTCACCATCAAGAAGTACGCTGAGCAGGTCTCCAAGGAGCTCGGCGATACCATTACCGTCGTTGCCTTCGACCGTCTGGTCCGTGGCGAGTAAATAAGCTCTTGTAGCTGGTAATGAGCAGGCTGTGGGTTTTACTCACAGCCTGCTTTTTCATGGCTCTAAGCAGAGCCTTTGATATCATATTGAGAGTCTAATTAAAGGAGGATCGCTTTGTCCGACATCCGATATAAACGTGTGCTTCTGAAGCTTTCCGGCGAAGCACTGATGGGCGATGGCCACTATGGCATCGACCCCAAGATTACCGACCATCTTGCCAAGCAGGTCAAGGAGCTGCTCGCCGTTGGCCATGAGGTCGGCATCGTTGTCGGCGGCGGCAATATTTTCCGCGGCATGGCTGGAGCTGCCGGCGGTATGGAGCGTGCTCAGGCCGATTACATGGGCATGCTTGCAACCGTTATGAACGCGCTCGCCCTGCAGGATGCCTTCGAGCATAACGATGTTCCTTGCCGCGTTATGAGTGCCATCCAGATGAACGAGATTTGCGAGCCCTATATTCGTCGTCGCGCCATCAATCACCTGTCCAAGGGCAATGTCGTTATCTTCGCAGCCGGCTCGGGCAATCCGTACTTTACGACTGACACCGCCGCGGCCCTTCGCGCCTGCGAGATCGGTGCGGAGATTCTGATTAAGGCCACCAAGGTCGACGGTATCTACGACAAGGATCCCGTCAAGTGCGCCGATGCCGTCCGCTTTGACAAGATCACCTATCACGAGGTGCTCGTCCGCGGCCTGCAGGTTATGGATTCCACGGCTACGGCCCTGTGCCAGGATAACCGTATGCCCATTTTGGTCCTCAACATCGATGGCGAGGACAACGTCAAGCGCGCGCTTTCGGGTGAGCCCGTCGGCACGCTCGTCTATCAGGAGGATTAAGCATGGCAGAGAACATCACCGCCCACATGGACAAGTCGCTCGAGTCCCTCAAGCATAACTTCTCCAAGGTCCGTACCGGCCGAGCCAACGCTAACATTCTGTCCGACATCACCGTCGATTATTACGGTGTTCCCACGCCGGTCACGCAGGTTGCCGCCGTAAAGACCCCCGAGGCCCACATGCTGCTCATCGAGCCGTGGGATAAGGCGCTTATCAACGCCATCGTCAAGGCCATCGGCGCTTCCGATCTGGGTATTACCCCCAACTCCGATGGCACCGTTGTTCGTCTTCCGTTCCCGGCTCCCACCGAGGAGCGCCGTCGCGAGCTCGTCAAGGAGTGCCGCGAGTACGCCGAGCAGGCCAAGGTGTCTATCCGTAACATCCGTCGCGACTTTAACAACAAGCTCGAGCGCGATGAGGAGCTTACCGAGGACGATGTCCGTCGCGAACAGGCCAAGGTGCAGAAGCATACCGACGAGTATGTCGCCAAGGTCGAGGAGCTTCTGAAGGAAAAAGAAGCCGAGGTCATGGAGATCTAAGGTGCAATACGACGAGAACAAACTGGTCGAGTACTTTGCCGACGCCCCTGCGGGCGTCGGTTTTTCCGACCTTGACCTCAATAATATTCCACATCATATCTCGTGCATCATGGACGGCAACGGTCGCTGGGCTACGGCGCGAGGTCTTGCCCGTACCGAGGGCCACAAGGCGGGTATCGTCTCCCTTCGCGAGATCATCACCGCCTGCGTGCGTCTGGGCGTCGACGTGCTTTCCGCCTATGCGTTTTCAACCGAAAACTGGAACCGCCCGCAGCATGAGGTTAACGTCTTGATGCATCTGTTTGCCAAGACGTTTATCGATGAGCTGCCGCTTCTGAAGCGCGAGAATGTGCGTGTTGTCTTTTTGGGTGATATTTCCGCGCTGCCCAAGAAGACCCGCGACGTTTTTGAATGCGGTCTTGCCGAGTGCGCCGATCACACCGGTATGACGCTGGCGCTTGCCGTCAACTACGGCGCGCGTGCCGAGATTACCCGTGCCGCCCGTCAGCTTGCGCTCGATGCCGCCGCCGGCAAGATCGACCCTGCTGCTATCGACGATGATATGGTTGCTTCGCACCTGTACACCGCCGGTCTTCCCGATCCCGAGCTGGTCATTCGCACCTCTGGTGAGCTTCGCCTTTCGAACTATCTGCTGTGGCAGGTGGCTTATTCCGAGTTCTATGTCACCGATACCTATTGGCCTGACTTTGATCGTTGGGGCCTTGTTGACGCCATTTTGGCCTATCAGGGCCGTGACCGTAGGTTTGGTGGACTGAGCAAGACCGAGGAGGCTTAATCGTGTCCGATCGTCCCAAGGCATCTGCTCCCAAGACGCCTGCGCGCAAAGCTGCCACTGCGGGAGCGCCTGCAGCGAAGAGCGGCACCGGTTCCTGGCTTGCGGGCTTTATTACCCGTGCCGCCGCCGGTATCGTCTACGCCGTCGTCTTTATCCTGTGCCTGGTTTTGGGTATCGTGCCCACCGCCATTTTTGTCTCTGTCATGAGCGGGCTTTGCTGCTTTGAGTTTTTCCGTATGACGAGGCTCGATGGCAAGGTCGCCAACGAGCATCTGGGCATTATTGCCGCCGTGCTCTTTCCATTATCGGCGCTTGGCGATTCGCTTTTGCTGAACGCCCTGCTTTTTGCACTGATGCTCGCGGTGGGCATTTGGTATGTTTGGTCGCCGCGTACCCGCATCTCTGATGTGGCCGTGACGCTCATGGGTCCCATCTACACAGGCTTTATGCTGTCGGCTATTGTGCTGCTGCGCGATGCCGTGCCCGGTTTTGCCGGAGCCCTGCTTTCAGTGGGTGTTTGCGCGTCCCTTTGGGTCTCCGATTCGTTTGCCTACATCGTGGGCAGTCGTATCGGAAAACACAAGATGGTCCCCAAGATCTCTCCCAAAAAGAGCTGGGAGGGCTTTGTTGGTGGCATTCTGGGCTCGGTTCTCATCTGGCTCATTTTGTGGGTGACGCATCTCTATAAGCTGAGCTTGCCCTATGCACTGCTTTGCGGCGTGGTTGTGTCCATCCTGGGCGTTATCGGCGACCTTATCGAGTCGCGCATCAAGCGCGGTGTGGGCGTCAAGGATTCCGGTAACCTTATCCCGGGCCACGGCGGCATGCTCGATCGTAGCGACTCGCTTATCTTCGGCTGCATCACCGCGCAGCTGATGCTGATGATCGGAGGCGTGCTGTAATGTCCTTCCAGACGACCTATGGCTCCGATGGACGTCTCCGTGTTGCCATCCTGGGCTGTACGGGCTCTATCGGCACTCAGGCGCTCGATGTTTGCCGTCAGCATGCCGATCGTCTGCAGGTGACGGCGCTTTCCGTTAATTCCAGCACCTCCGAGCTCGTTGCCGCTGCCCGCGAGTTCTCGGTTCCGGCGGTTGCCGTGGCCGATGTCGCTCATGGCGATGACGCCGTGCTGCAGGAGTTGCCCGAGGGAACGGAGCTCGGCGTAGGTGCGCAAGCGGTTTGCGAGCTCGCGCATCGCGACGATGTCGATTGCGTGCTTGTCGCTATTGTGGGCGCCGCCGGTCTCGAGGCGAGCCACGCGGCCTTGACCTCGAATAAGCGCCTTGCCCTTGCCAATAAGGAGTCGCTCGTTGTTGGCGGTGACCTGCTGATGCCGTTGGCGCAGCCCGGTCAGCTTATCCCGGTCGATTCCGAGCATTCTGCAATTTACCAGTGCTATCTGGGTGAGAATCCGCGCGAGGCCCACTGTATTTGGCTTACCTGTTCGGGCGGTCCGTTCTTTGGCCGTTCACGCGAGGAACTCGACCGTGTGACGCGCGCCGATGCCCTGGCGCACCCTACGTGGGCTATGGGTGCCAAGATCACGATTGACTCCGCTACCCTCATGAACAAGGGCCTGGAGCGTATCGAGGCGATGCACCTGTTCGGTTGCGACCTCGACTTTATCAACGTGGTCGTGCAGCGCCAGTCAAAGATTCATTCGATGGTCGAGTTTGCCGACGGCTCCGTGATGGCGCATCTCGGGGCATCTGACATGCGCATTCCCATCCAGTTTGCCTTCTCGTATCCCGAGCGCTGGGATACTCCGGCTCCGCGCATCGATTTCCGCGAGTTGGGTCAGCTTACCTTTGATGCGGCCGACATGGATACGTTCCGCTGCCTGGCGCTGGCCGAGCGTGCGGGCAAGACGGGCGGCACCATGCCGTGCGTGCTCAATGCCGCCAACGAGGTCGCCGTCGATGCCTTCCTGCATGATGGCTGCAGTTTTACCGATATCGATCGCATTGTGGAATCCTGTATGGATGCGCATGATGCGCAGACGGTCGATTCGTTTGAACAGCTTCGCGGTATCGATGCGTGGGCGCGTAAAAAGGCCGCGCAAGTGCTCGCCGCAACCCGTTTTTAACCCATAAGGATTGCTTTTTCGTTTTATGGAAACTGTTCTGAGCGTTCTCTCATCGGTCTTTTGGGGCCTGCTGATGCTTTCCGTCCTCGTGTTTTTGCACGAGGGCGGCCACTTTTTGGCGGCGCGTGCCTGCGGCGTCCGGGTGACTGAGTTCTTTTTGGGCCTGCCGTGTCGCTTTGATATTCACCATACGTCTCGTCGGATCGGCACCAAGTTTGGCGTGACCCCGCTGTTGCTGGGTGGGTATGCTGCCATCTGTGGCATGGATCCGACCGATGTCTCGTATGCCGATCGCGTGCTTGCCGCCATCTATCGCCACGGCCGTGTGACGGTGGTCGATCTTGCCGTCGAGCTTGAGCTGTCCGAGGAGGATGTGCTCGAGGCCTGCGCTTTGCTGCTGGGTTGGGGCTCCATAGCTCCTTGGTATGAAGAAGGAGAAAAGCCTTCGCCTGGTTACTATCCCACCAAGTACCAGACCCTGCCGCGTGATGCGGCGGGTTATACCACCTTTGACGGCCGTCGGTTCGATCGCGAGCACGCGACAGCCGAGGGCGATGTATGGGAACTGCCGTGCGGCGAGGCCGAATTCCTTGCACGCGAGCGCTCGCACACCTATTTGGGTCAGGTCTTTGTCAAGCGTGCCTTTATGCTGCTTGCGGGCATTATCGTCAATATCCTGACGGGCTTTTTGCTCCTTATGAGCATCTATTCCATCGCGGGTGTCACGGTGCCGGTGGACACCAATGTGATCGGCCAGGTTGATGAAGGCTCGATTGCCTCCGCGGCGGGAATCGAGGATGGCGACGCGATTCTTTCGGTCGACGGAGTATCGTGCTCTACCTGGATGGACGTTTACGATGCCATTGGCAAGGCTGCCGGTAAGGACGATATAGCCATTGAGTACGAGCGTGATGGCAAGAAGCATTCGACCACGGTTGCGCTCAAAGAGGACGAACGCCTAGGTGTGTATGTCTCTACGCAGGTGGTCCGTTTAGACCCCATCACGTCGGCTCGCCTGTCGTTCTCCTATGTCGTGCAGACAGCGAAGGGCGTGATGCGCCTGCTCCAGCCTCAGCATACGATGGAGATTCTCGATCAGTCCTCTTCGATCGTGGGTATTAGCGTTATGTCCTCGCAAGCTGCTGCTGCCGGCCCTGCCACGTTCCTTTCGTTTGCCGCCCTCATTTCGTTCTCGCTTGGCTTTATGAACCTGCTGCCCATCCCGCCACTCGATGGCGGCAAGTTGGTCATCGAGATCATTCAAAAGATTGCGGGCCGCGAGCTTCCGCTCAAGGTCCAGACGATTGTGAGCTATGTGGGCATCGCGCTCTTTGCGCTGCTGTTTGTCTATATGCTTCGTTCCGACATCCTTCGATTTATTCTGTAGGGGAGTGTTTGGATTGTCTTTATCCCATCCTTTGCCTCGCGAGTTGACGCGCCCCGTGCATGTGTGCGGCGTGCAGATCGGTGGAGGCGCGCCGGTGGTGGTCCAATCTATGACCTGCACCGATACCGCTGATGTCCAGGCAACGCTTGCGCAAGTGTGCGCGTTGGCGCAGGCTGGCTGCGATATCGTGCGCGTGAGCGTGCCCACCGAGGCCGCGCTTGAGGGTTTCCGCACCATCTGCGCCGAGTCTCCGGTGCCGATCGTTGCCGATATCCACTTTAACCATAAGCTCGCCATTGGTGCCGTTGAGGCCGGTGCTGCCAAGCTGCGCATCAATCCCGGCAATATCGGCGATTGGGCCAAGGTTGACGCGGTGATCGATGCTGCGGGTGCCGCGGGCTGTGCGATTCGTATCGGCGTCAATGCTGGTTCGCTTGAGCAGGATATCGCTGAGCGCGACGACCTCACGCAGCCCGAAAAGCTCGTGATGTCGAGCGAACGTTTTGTCAAGCATTTTGAAGACCGCGGCTTTACGAACATTGTACTTTCGGCCAAGGCCCATAGCGTGCAAACGACGCTCGACACCTATCGTGCCCTGTCGCGTGAGATTCCCCACGTTCCGCTCCACCTGGGTGTAACCGAGGCGGGTACCAAGCTGCAGGGCACCATCAAGAGCTCGGTGGGCCTTGGCATCCTGCTGTCCGAGGGAATCGG
Organism: Collinsella sp. HCP28S3_B9; assembly: GCF_052066095.1. Lineage (NCBI taxonomy): Bacteria > Bacillati > Actinomycetota > Coriobacteriia > Coriobacteriales > Coriobacteriaceae > Collinsella > Collinsella sp. HCP28S3_B9. The sequence continues at coordinate 6,777 of NZ_JBQHST010000025.1, read as the reverse complement.
TGACACCATGCGCGTTTCGCTCACGGCCGATCCGGTTGAGGAGCCGCCGGTCGCCTGGGGAATTTTGCAGTCGCTGGGCCTGCGTCGCCGCGGCCCCGAGATTGTCTCGTGCCCCACGTGCGCCCGCTGTCAGGTTAACCTGATCGCAATCGCCGAGGAAGTAACCGAGCGGCTTAAGAACTATGCCGCGCCGCTTTCGATTGCCGTCATGGGATGTGCCGTCAATGGCCCCGGTGAGGCTTCTGATGCCGACCTGGGCGTTGCTTGCGGACGTGGTCAGGGCCTGCTCTTTTCGCACGGCCAGATCATTGGTAAAGTAGCGGAGGACCAAATTGTCGACGCGCTTATGGCCGAGGTCGACAAGCTTATTGAGGAGAAATAAATGACCCGACCAATGTATATGTCTAAGCTGTATGCTCCGACGCTCAAAGAGGATCCGGCCGACGCTGAGCTTGCGAGCCATCGCCTGCTGCTCCGTGCCGGTATGATCCGCAAGGAGGCCGCCGGTCTCTATTCCTATCTGCCGCTCGCGTGGCGCTCGATTCGCAAGATTGAGAACATCGTGCGCGACGAGATGGACGCCGCCGGGGCCCAGGAGCTCATGATGCCCATCATGGTCGATGCCGAGCTGTGGCGTGAGTCCGGCCGTATCGATGCCTATGGCAAGGAGCTCGTGCGCTTTGATGACCGCCACGGCCGCGAGTTCGTGCTCGGCCCCACGCACGAGGAGACCGTGACTGCCCTGGTGCGCAACGAGCTGCGTTCATACAAGCAACTGCCGGTGAATCTCTATCACATCCAGGACAAGTTCCGCGACGAGTTCCGTCCCCGCTTTGGCCTGATGCGCGGTCGCGAGTTCATCATGAAAGACGCCTACAGCTTTTCTGCCACGCAGGAGAGCCTGCAGGAGGAGTACGACAAGATGAAGCAGGCCTACGCCAATATCTGCGAGCGCTGCTACATCAAGGCCCTGCCCGTCGTCGCCGATTCCGGCGAGATCGGTGGCGACACCTCCGTCGAGTTCATGGCGCTGGCAGATGCCGGCGAGGCTTCGCTGGTCTACTGCGACGATTGTGGCTTTGCTGCCGATGACGAGGCGGCAAGCACCAAGGTCGTTGTGACCGAGGGCCCCGGCGACGGCACACTCACCAAGGTCGAGACTCCGGGTATGGGCACCATCGAGGCCGTCGCCAAGTTCTTCGGCTTCCCCGAGAACGGTACGCGCAAGTCGCTGGCTCTCATCGACGCCGAGGGCAAGCCGGTTGTGGCCATCGTTCCGGGCGATCATGAGCTCAACGACTGCAAGGCCGAGCATGTCTTTGGCAAGGGCTATCGCATGATGACCGACGAGGAGCTCCAGACCTACGGTCTGCATAAGGGCTTTATCGGACCGGTTAACCTGCCCGAGGGCATTCGTCTGGTCTGCGACGAGAGCCTGCGCGAGTCCAAGCAGTGGGCCTGCGGTGCCAACGAAGTCGACTATCACTTTACCGGTGCCTGCCCCGAGCGCGACTTTACCGTCGACGAGTGGGCCGACCTGGTTACCGTCGTTGCCGGCGACCCTTGCCCGCACTGCGGCAAGCCGCTCTCCGCTGCTCGCGGTATCGAGGTTTCCCAGGTCTTCCAGCTGGGCACCAAGTACTCCGAGGCCATGGGTGCCACCTTTATGGACGAGGACGGCAAGGAGAAGCCGCTTATCATGGGTTGCTACGGCGTGGGCGTGTCCCGCTCGCTCGCTGCCGTCGTGGAGCAGCACAACGACGAGCACGGTATCGTTTGGCCGGTCTCTGTTGCCCCGTACGAGGTTGCGGTGATTCCGCTCGACCCCAAGAAGGAGGAGTGCGCTTCTGTTTGCGATCAAATCGTCGAGGGTCTGTGCGCCGAGGGTATCGAGGTTGTCGTAGACGACCGTGACGAGCGTCCCGGCTTTAAGTTTGCCGACAACGACCTTATGGGCTTCCCTTATCAGGTGGTGCTCGGCAAGCGCGGCCTTAAGAACGGCACCGTCGAGCTCAAGGATCGTGCCACGGGCGAGCGCGAGGATGTGGCGATCGATGAGGTTGTCGCCAAGGTCGCTGAGCTTGTGAAAGCAGCACGCCGTTAATCGAGCCTGCTGCGTTTAGTGCACTTGTTAAGCGGCCCTGCGTCTCTCGAGGTAGAGATGCAGGGCCGCTTTTGCGTCTAAGGGACAGTTGTTGCTAAAAGGAAAACCCCGCAGCCCATGCGAGCTGCGGGGTTTTCCTTTGTGCCTCCGATGCGAAATAAATCGCTCAGATATTACTGATAATCGACGACGTCGATCCAGTTCTTCAGGAACTCATCGTTCACGTTGCGCTTACGAGCGAGCTCGGAAGCGGCGACGATGCTCGTCCACTGACGCACGACCTGCATAGGCATGTCGGCGCGATCGCAGTAGAGCTCCAGGTAGGCCTCGGCCTGGTCCTTGCTGTTGAGGGCAAAGAGCAGGTAGCTGGTGGCAACGTCGGCAGCAGGGGAGCCCTGGGTGGCGTGTGCCCAGTCGCAGACGTACAGCTGGCCGTCGTCGCCAACGATGACGTTGGAGGGGTTGAAGTCGCCGTGGCAGACCTTGAACTCCTTGGTCATGCCGTCCAGACGCTCCTGAAGGTTGTAGCGCGTGGTGGCATTGAGCTGATCGAGGCTGTCGATCATGCGGGCGAACTTGTCGCGCTGACGGTTGAGCAGCGGGGAGGTGTAGCCGTGGATCTCGATCTGGAGGTCGACGAACATCTCGAGGTACTCACCAAAGCGCTGGGGCTCGGCAGTCATCTTCTCGGCAAGGGTGGTGCCCGGAACCTTCTCGGTCACGAGCGCCCAGCCGTTGGCGTTCTCGAGCTGAGAAACCTCGAGAGCCTTGGGGCTGCGGATGCCGCACTCATTGATGCGGGCAAGATTCAAAGCCTCGTTGAACACGTCGGAGACGGGCTTGGTCTCGTTAAAGACCTTGACGATCTTGTCGCCCAGGTCGTAAACGACTTTGTTGCCGCGACGGACGAGCTCGGTCTTGGATTCGGGGAGCAGCATGATTGCATCCTTTCAACGATGCGATAGAAGCAGCGGCGGGGGCGTGCGTGCGCCCGTTCACCCCCGCCGAAATAACCGTGCTAAAAACTAGCAGACGGCGTAGTCCTGGGGCTCGCGGCCATAGTAGGCGTCCAGGTAGAGCTCCTTGATCTCGCTCATGAGCGGGTAGCGCGGGTTAGCGCCGGTGCACTGGTCGTTGAATGCCTGCTCGGTCATCTCGTCGAGGGTGTCGAGGAAGTACTGCTCGTCAACACCGTAGTCGGCGATGGTCTTCTTGACACCGATGAAGTCCTTGAGCTCCTCGAGCTTCGTGATGAAGTTCTCGAAGACTTCCTTGTCGTCCTTGCCCTCGATGCCGCAGTACTTGGCCATCTCGGCGTAGTTGTGCAGCGCGTTGGGGTAAGGATACTGGGAGAACGTGCCCATCTTGACGGGGGCCTCGGCGGCGTTGTAGCGCATGACGCGAGTCAGGATGATGGCGTTGGCGATGCCGTGGGGCAGGTGATGGAAGGCACCGAGCTTGTGGGCCATGGAGTGGTTGAGGCCCAGGAAGGCGTTGGCGAAGGCCATACCGGCCATGCAGGAGGCGTTGTGCATCTCCTCGCGGGCATGCGGGTCCTTGGCGCCGTTTTCGAAGCTGGAGGGCAGGTTCTCGAAGACGAGCTTGGCAGCGCGCTCGGAGAGGCCCTTGGTGTAGTCGGAGGCCATGATGGAGACATAGGACTCGATGGCGTGGGTCATGACGTCGATGCCGGAGGCGGCGGTCAGGCCGCGCGGGGCGGTCATGCAGTTGTCGGCGTCAACGATAGCCATGTTGGGGAGCAGCGCGTAGTCGGCGAGCGGCCACTTGATGCCGGTCTCCTTGTCGGTGATGATGGCGAACGGCGTGCACTCGGAACCGGTGCCCGAAGAGGTCGGGACGGCGACGAAGTAGGCCTTCTTGCCCATCTCGGGGAAGGTGAAGATACGCTTGCGGATGTCCATGAAGTCCATGGCCATGTCCTCAAACTTGCACTCGGGGTGCTCGTACATCATCCACATGATCTTGCCGGCGTCCATAGCGGAGCCACCGCCGACGGCGATGATGACGTCCGGCTCAAAGAGAGCCATCTGCTTGGCGCCGCGACGTGCGCACTGCAGCGACGGATCGGGCTCGACGTCGTAGAAGCAGTCGTGGGCGATGCCCATCTCGTCGAGCTTGGCCTCGATGGCGCGGGTGTTGCCATTCTTGAAGAGGAACTGGTCGGTGACGATAAAGGCGCGCTTCTTGCCCATGACGCTGCCCAGCTCGTCGAGAGCGACGGGCGTGGAACCCTTCTTGAAGTAGACCTTCTCGGGAGCGCGGAACCACAGCATGTTCTCACGGCGCTCGGCCACAGTCTTAACGTTGATCAAGTGCTTCACCCCAACGTTCTCGGAGACGGAGTTGCCGCCCCAGGAGCCGCAGCCCAGGGTCAGAGACGGCTTCATGCCAAAGTTGTACAGGTCACCGATGCCGCCGTGCGAGGACGGGGTGTTGATGACGATACGGCAGGCCTTCATGACATGCTCGAACAGGCTGATCTTATCGGCCTGGGCGGGATGCACGTACAGAGAGGCGGTGTGGCCCGGGCCACCGGCGAGTACCAGGTGCTCGGCCTTGTCGACGGCCTCCTGGAAGTCCTTGGCGTGATACATGGCCAGGACAGGGGAGAGCTTCTCGTGGGAGAACTCCTCCTTGGCGGGGTCGGTGGAGGTGACCTCGGCGATCAGGATCTTGGTCTTGGCGGGAACCTCGATACCGGCGAGTTCGGCGATCTTGGCGGCAGCCATGCCGGGGATGCGGTGATCGAGAGCGCCGTTCTTGAACATGGCGCCGCGCAGGGCCTCCATCTCGGCACCCTGCTTGACGAAGTAGCAGCCGCGCTTCTGGAATTCGGCCTTAACCTGGTCATAGATGGTGTCGATGACGGTCACGGACTGCTCGGAGGCGCAGATCATGCCGTTGTCGAAGGTCTTGGAGTGGATGATGGAGTTGACGGCGAGCAGCACGTCGGCGGTGTCGTCGATGACGACCGGGGTGTTACCGGCGCCAACGCCCAGGGCGGGTTTGCCCGAGGAGTAGGCGGCCTTGACCATGCCCGGGCCACCGGTGGCGAGGATGATGTCGACATCGCGCATGACCATGTTGGTCAGCTCGATGGAGGGGACATCGACCCAGCCGATGATGCCCTCGGGGGCGCCGGCCTTGACGGCGGCGTCAAGCACGAGCTTGGCGGCGGCGATGGTGCACTTGGCGGCAGCCGGGTGCGGGGAGATGATGATGGCGTTGCGGGTCTTCAGGCTGATCAGCGTCTTGAAGATCGCGGTGGAGGTGGGGTTGGTCGTCGGGATGACGGCGCCCACGATGCCGATGGGCTCAGCGATCTTGGTGATGCCGTAGGCCTCGTCGCGCTCAATGACACCACAGGTCTTGGTGTTCTTGTAAGCGTTGTAGATGTACTCTGCGGCGTAGTGGTTCTTGATGACCTTGTCCTCAAGAACGCCGCGACCGGTCTCCTCGATGGCCATCTTCGCCAGCGGGATACGAGCCTTGTTGGCGGCCATGGCGGCCTCGTAGAAGATCTTGTCGACCTGCTCCTGCGTGTACGTAGCAAAAAGCGCCTGGGCCTCTCGCATCTGAGCGAGCTTAGCCTCAAGCGCCTCTACGTTGTCCACAATTGCGGGAGTAGTGTTTTCCGGTGACTTTTTCACCATTTGTGTCTCCTTGCGATTGGAGATTTACCCTACGTGTTGCATGATAGCAAGAAATTATTCGGCGAACGGTAAGATTCCCGTAAAAGGCACACTAAAACGCTTCAATCTACTGAAGCGTTTTAATTAAAAATATCAGCCTGGCATCGGCCCGCTCATTGGGGACAGACTTATATGAGTGCTTTCACTCATTTGGGACAGACATCGTTTTGCCATTTCGCTGTTCTGGACCTGTTATTGCCGCTTATTGGATATAAATAGATCACAGGCTCAGCATTTCGCGTTGCTTCTCTCCTTTTAGGTGTTGCCTGTACAGTTTTGAAAGGAGAGATTATGCCCCGATGTGCCCGCGCCGTTTCGATCACCGGCTATTACCATGTTTATGACCGCGGCAACTCCAAGCAGATTATTTTTGAAGATGACTCCGACCGCTATCGTTTCTTGTCGGATATCTCGGACAGGTTTGCGCGCCATAAAGTGGCGGTGTTGGCTTGGTGCCTTATGGACAACCACTTCCATTTGATGGTTGATGACCCTTATGACAACCTTTCAAAGGCGATGCAGTGCGCATTGACGGCGTATGCCAAGTATTTCAATGGGAAAACGGGAAGAACGGGCCATCTGTTTGACAATCGCTATTCGCGGGTTGCGGTTGAGTCGGACACTCAGGCGGTGCAGCTGCTCGATTATATCCATCTCAATCCTGTGAAAGGTTCGCTCGACTCACTCGAGGCGTACCGATGGTCAAGCTTCAAGGCCTATCAGCTGGGCCTTCATTTTATTATGTATTTCAGATACTAAGATTTATTTTTAGTCGTTGATAGGTCGAGCACTTATTGTGATGTTTAACTAAGCGTTATCCAGTGAATTGATGTTTGTTCAGGTGACAAAAAATGTTTGCCGTTGAGAGATGCCTCTACCCGAAGGCCGACGGGGGAACGATGGACGGCTGGATCATCAACCATCCGGACGCCTACCCCTTCTGGGCCAACAAGTTCCTAC
>NZ_JBQHST010000024.1:0-36443 GCF_052066095.1 Collinsella sp. HCP28S3_B9 | reverse complement strand
CTCGAAGAGCCCGATCGCCGCCTTCCTGGCCTCGATGTCGTGCTTCACCCTCAAGTCGACACGCATAAAAAGCCTCCCATTTCTCATGTCCAAGAAATGGGAGGCAGTTCAGCTTGGGCGAAGGGAGGGTTGTCGATTCAGCGCCATGATACCCCGTTGCACTTGGGGTCAGACAAGTCGAATCCGCTTGCGGGCGCTATTCGCCGGCAGGCGGTTGCGGTGCGGACGAGGTGTGGGTCGAGCCTTCGCCACCATCCTGGCGCGGCTTGCGGGAACGGCGACGGCGGCGGCGCTTCTGACTCTGGTCGGCCGAACCCTCGCCACTGCGATCCTCACGCGGCTCGCGCTCGTCGCGAGCACCGCCGCGCGAAGCCTTGGCGGCAGCTCCTCCGCCATCGCCGGGGCGACGGCGCGTGACCTTGACTTCACCATCCGAAACCTGATCGGCCACAGAAGGAACCGAGGGTTTCTGCTGCGTGCCCGAGGAATGGCGACGGCGCGGACGCGGCGCGCGCTCCTCCTCGCCACGTGGCCTGCCAGCCTTGTCGGCAGGCGCGTCGGAGGCCGAGGCACCCTTGGGAGCGGCACCGGCCTCGCGAGCGGCTGCGGCGCGGAAGGCGTCCTCGCGCTCCTCGCTCGACAGGTGGCGGCGACGACGGCGCGTGGGGTTCATGCCGCCGCCGCGGTTTTGCTGCTGGGGCTGCTGAGCCTCGCGCTCGCGAGAGGCGTTCTTGCCCGCGGTCTCGCCGTTGTCGACGGACGCCGCGCGCTTGCGGCGACGACGGCCGCCGGCCGCCTCCTCGGCCTCGGGCGCCTCGGCCTTGCCGCGGCCCTTTCCGCGGCCACGACCCTCGCCCTGGCCCTGACTGGCACAAGCATCGGATTCGGCATCGCGACGACGGCGCTTGGGCATCGACGTGCCGGCCAGACGGTCGGCACTCGACAGGCCATCGCCCACGTCGACGCCGTTCTCGCGATCGAGCTCCATGAGCGCCAGGCGCATCTCGGGCGACTCGATACGCTCGAGCACATCGCGCGTCACGCAGTCGGGGCGGCAGCTGCAGCCCTGCTCGGCGGCCTTCTTTTTGCAGCCCTCCGAGCACGTCATATCGGCCAAGTTGACCTTAAAGACTTTACCGTTCTCCAGGCGCAGCACCAGCTGCTCACGCGGCGTGTCATATTCCTGGATACGCGCCTTGCCGAGCGGCGTATCGATAAGCGTCTTCTTTTTGGGCGCGCGGCTCTTAAAGTCCTTGTACGCCTCGAACTCATAGCGCAGGCAGCACATCAGGCGGCCGCACACGCCGCTGATCTTAGACGAATTGAGCGGCAGGTCCTGCTCTTTTGCCATGCGAATCGAGACGGGCTCAAACTGTCCGCCAAAGCGCGTGCAGCAGAGCTCCTGTCCGCATTGGGCATAGCCGCCCACCAAGCGGGTCTCGTCGCGCACGCCAATCTGGCGCATGTCAACGCGAATGTGCAGCGTCGAGGACAGGTCCTTGACGAGCTGACGAAAATCGACGCGCTCCTCGGCCGCAAAGTAGAACACGGCTTTCTCGCCGCCAAACAGGTATTCGACACCCACCGGCTTCATCTCGAGGTCGAGATCTTTAACCAGACGGCGGAAATCGACCATGGCCTCATCGCCCTGGATGGCCAGGTCGTCGGCAAGCTGCAGGTCGATATCGCTCGCCACACGCAGCACGGGCTTGAGCGGCTGACCGATCTCATCTTGCGGCACCTCGAAGGGATCGGCCGTGACCAGGCCGATCTCGGTTCCGCGCTCGGTGGAGCAAATGGCATAATCGGCCTCGAGGATATCCAGATCCTGCGGGTCAAACCACAGGTCGCGCGAGGCGTAGGTAAACTTAACGGGTACGACTAACGGCATTTCAGTGCCTTCCTGATATCGAACAGCATGACCTCGATGGCCAGCTGGGGAGTAACGTTTCTGGCAATGTTGCGCTCGGCGGTCGCGACCGCCTCGAGCGCCCGGGTGGCACCCGCAACATTCGTCGCGGCGGCAAGCCGCCCGATCGTGTCGCGCACGTCCTCGTTCACAATGTCTGCCGCCTCATCCTGAAGCGTCAGCAGCACGTCGCGCATGAGCGTCCGCGCGCTCGCCAGCGCTTCCATGATACCCGAACGCTCGCGCGCGTTGAGTTCGCGCTTGTTGCGGTCCTCAAGCTGCTTCAATGCTCCACGCGACAGATAATCGGCGTTTTGCTCGAGCACCTTTTCCTGCGTGGACTTGACCTCGGCGAGCGGAGCCTTAACGGCGAGGATGAGCGACTTGGCGCGGCTGAGTACATCGGCCTCGTCGGCGGCGATGAGCGAATCGATGGCGCGGATCATCTGGCGGCGAGCATCCTGGCGCTCGGCGCTCTTAAGGAACTCGATGCCGCGCGTGGGGCTCCCCGCCACGGCGACCGCCATGCGACAGCGTGCGAGATCCTGGCCCGTCGCGCGGCTCACGGCCTTCGTGGCCACGGCGGGCGACACCAGCCGAAACGGCACGCACTGGCAGCGGCTCACGATGGTGGGCAACATCACGTCTGCCGAGGTGCCCAGCAAGATAAACATAACGCCCTCGGGCGGCTCCTCGAGCGTCTTGAGCAGTGCGTTGGCGGTGTTGGCGCGCAGCTGCTCGGCACGGTCGATGATGTAGACCTTGGCCTTGGCACGGATGGGCGCCAGCGGCACGTCGTCGAGCAGCTCGCGGGTCTGGGCGATGAGGTAGCCCGTGGCGCTCTCGGGCGTGTAATAGTGCACGTCGGGGTGCGTATGGCGGGCGACACGCACACAGCTATCGCATGAGCCGCAGCCGTCCTGCTCGCACAGGAAGGCTTGGGCGAGCGCCCAGGCGGCATCGAGCTTGCCGGCACCGGGAGCGCCCAAAAACAGGTAGGCGTGCGATGCGCGGCCGCTGGCGACGGCGTTGGTCAAAAAATCGCGTACGCGCTCTTGGGTGTCGAGCTTGGCCAGCAGGCTTGTCTGCGCGGGGGCCATGTTACTCAGCCTCCTGGGCAAGCGTGGCGGTGACGGCGTCCTGGGAAATGTCGAGACCGTACGCGCGAACCTGCTCGACCGTATGCGCGAAGACGTCCTCGATGGAAGCGGTGGCGTCGATGAGCTTCACGCGATCTGGCTCCTCGGCGGCAATGGCACTAAATCCCTGGTAAACGCGCTCCTGGAACGCCATGCCCTTGGCCTCCATGCGGTCGACCGCACCACGGGCGGACATGCGCAGCGCCGCCTGCTCGGGCGTGATGTGATAGACGAGCGTGAGCGCCGGGTGCGTCCCCGCGACAGCAAGGTTGTTAGCGTCGCGTACCATCTGGCGATCGAGGCCGTCGGCAAACGCCTGGTAGCAGGTCGTGGAATCATAGAAGCGGTCACACAGGACCACCTTGCCGGCCGCAAGGGCGGGAGCTATGACCTCGTGCACCAGCTGGGCGCGTGCGGCCTCGTAGAGCAGCAGCTCGCAGGTATCCCCCATCGCCGTATTGGCGGGGTCGAGCAGCAGGGCACGGATCTTTTCGCTGATGGCGGTGCCGCCCGGCTCACGCAGGGTCACGACCTGGTAGCCAGCGAGCTCGAGCGCACGGGCCAGCAGGCGCGCCTGCGTGGACTTACCGGCACCATCGACGCCCTCGAGCGTGATAAAGCTATGTTGAGCGGGCTCAAAAGCCATGGGCGCAGCCCCTTCCTACAAGGCGCGTAAATGCAGATATATCAACCAAATCATGATACCCCAGGGGCAGGCGCACCCCAAATCCAACCTAGTCATTGGGGACGTTCCTAAATGACTGGTCGTTTAAGAACGTCCCCAATGACTACCCAATGACTAAAGGTGCCTTTCCAAAGTTGCGGTGAAATAGGGACTGATTGAAGCTCTAAGACCGCCAAACAGTCCCTATTTCACCGCAACTTATGATGGGGAATTTTGGATGCTTGGTATAATCGTCGTATGGCATTGAAATGTGGCGAAAGGAGTGGCAATGTCTCGGTATTGCGCCTCGTGCGGCAAGCTTCTTGCAGATAATGCCAAGTTCTGCACCTCGTGCGGTGCACCCGTTGAGCAAACAGCCGCGAGCGATAGCCGCCCCGCTTTTGACCAGACCGGGCCCCTTGATACGCCGCAAGCCAAGGCGGACGACCCCCTCGCTTTTCGCCCCGACCCCGCCGCAAGCCCCGCGGCCGTCGAGACCACGCAGCGCATACCCGTCGCGAGCGGCTCGCCCCAACAGCAGCCGGATCCCGCATACGCGCCTGCTTCGCCACAGACCCCCGCTCCCAAAAAGAGCGGCACCGGGGCGCTTGTCGCCGTTATCGTTGCGCTGGCGGCAATCATCATCGCCCTGGTCATCTTCTTTGTGATCAAACCGTTCGATAACTCCGCCACGCAGACGACTGCCGAGGTTACCAAGCTGCACCACGATGTTGACGATGATGACCTCAAGCCCCTCGGCGACCCCAATAGCCTTTACGACGATGACGATGACGATGACGACGAGGACGAGGCTGGCGGCGAAGCAACCCTCTCCGAGCAGAACCTCTACCGTCGCCTGAGCGAATACTACGACCTGCTCGAGGACCTCGATAGCCAGGTCCGCGCCTGCGCGCAGGCCTTCAATGGTAGCTATCTGGAAGAAGATCGCACCACCCGTCAAAATCTCGCCGACGTCGCCGAGCGCACGGAGGAGACCATCGAGCAGTATTACGATATCGTCGAGGACCTGGACGTCCCCATGAGCTCCAAGAACTACCACTCCTGGAAAGACATCATTGCCCTGTATGACGACCTTGATCACCGCATCGACGCGATCTGCGATGCCTGGGAGATCAGTCTAAAGTACGCAAAGCCCTCGGACCATAAGGACGAAATCGTGGCGCCGCTGGCACGCGACAACGAGCCGGGAACCAGCAGCAACAAGTATCGCTTGGACTTTGAGGACCGCTATCCCAGCGCCAAACCCGTCGAGGTGAACTAGCGTTTTGTCGTTCCCGAGCCGGCAGTTAGGGACGTTCCTAAGCTGCCGGCAAAAAAGGAACGTCCCCAACTGCCGAACTGCCGAACAAAAAACGGGCGAGGATCATGGGACCCTCGCTCGTTTTTGTTTTGGGCAATGTTTCGGCTGCGCCGCTACTTGCTGGCGGCCGCCTTCTTTGTGGTCGTCTTTTTCGCGGCAGCCTTCTTGGCAGTCGTCTTTTTCGCCGTTGTCGTCTTTTTCGCCGTGGTCTTCTTCGCCGTACTCGCCTTGGCCGCGGTCTTGCGGCCGCGGGCGGGCTTCTTCTCCTTGGTCGGGCAGTCCATGTTCACGCAGATGCGCCACGGACCGCGCGCCGTGTTGACCACCACGATGGGGGCGCCGCACTCGGGGCAGGTCTCACCCGTCGACTCGAGCTTACCGCGCGCCGGCAGAGGATAGCTCACGCCGCAGTCATCGTAGTTGGTGCAGCGGATAAAGCGCTTGCCGCTCTTCTCGCTCTTGTGCGCGATCAGGTCGCCATGGCGTCCGGCCTCGGCGCACACCTTGCACTCGCCCACCTTAAGGTCGGGCTCGTAGTTGGTGGGGCACGTCGGGTTCACGCAGATCTCGAAGGCCTTCTGGCGGAACGGCTGGCACTTAATGCGCGGCGCGCCGCATTCGGAGCACACGGCGGCCTCGCCCTCGAGCGGGCTCACCTTGACACCGCTCGGCACCGGATAGGTCACGTCGCAGTCGGGCCAGCCCATGCAGCCGATAAAGCTGCCGCGGGTCTTGGCGCTCGTCTTCATAACCAGGTCCTTGCCGCACTTGGGGCAGGCGCCCACGCGCGCATCGGCCGTGACGGCGTCGCTGATGGCGTCGCCCAGCTCCTGCGTATGTTTGAGCAGCTCGTCGAGTACGCCGGCCAGCAGCGCGCGCGAGTGCGTCACGACATGCTCTTCGGTGTCCTCGCCGCGCTCCACGCGGGTCATATCGCCGTCAAGCTCGCTGGTCATATCGGGGCTCGTGATGCGCGGGGCAAACTGCGACAGTGCATCGATGATGGCGATGCCCAGCTGGCTCGGCTCCACGGGATCGTTTTTGAGGTAGCGCACGGCATACAGGCGCTCGATGATGCTCGCACGCGTGGACTTGGTGCCCAGGCCGCGCTTTTCCATCTCCTGCACGAGCTTGCCCTGGCTGTAGCGAGCGGGCGGCTCGGTCTGCTTGGCCTCGAGCTTAATGTCGAATACGTCGACCATGTCGCCCTGCTCAAGCGGCGGCATCTGTTCATCGCGCTTAAGGCCGTACGGATAGGCCTCGCGGAAACCCGGGGTCACGAGCACGTCGCCCGAGGCCACGAACGGCTCGCCGTTCACGTCGAGCTCAAGCTTGGTGTTCTCGATGGTCGCGGGACCCATGAGCGTCGCCAGGAAGCGGCGGGCGATGAGGTCGTAGAGCTTGCGCTGGCCGCCGTCGAGCGTGGACGGATCGCCCTCGCCCGTGGGGTAGATAGGCGGGTGGTCGGTGGTCTCGACCTTGCCGCGCGTGGGCTTCATGGGGCCGGCGAGTACCTTTTTGCACACGGGCGCCAACGCCGGGTTGATCTTTGCCAGGTCGCTTACCACGGCGCCCAGATCGAGCGTCGCGGGGTACACGGTGTTGTCGACACGCGGATAGCTGATGAGACCCGCCATGTAGAGGGACTCGGCGATGCGCATGGTGCGTGCGGGCGATATGCCCTCGGCCGCAGCGGCTGCCTGCAGCGAGGTGGTCGCGAACGGCGTGGGCGGCTGCTGCTTGCGCGAGCGCTTGGTCACCGCGGCGACGGTTGCCGTCTTGGCACCGTTAACGTGACCGTACGCCATCTCGGCAGCATCCTTGTCGGTAAAACGCGCCGTCTTGTGCGCGATCTTAAAGCGGTCGTCCTCGGCGGCGCCCTGCGCGGCACCCATACCGCGAATCTGCCAATAGTCCTCGGGCACAAACGCCATGCGCTCGCGCTCGCGCTCGACCACCAGGGCAAGCGTCGGCGTCTGCACGCGGCCGGCAGAGCGCACGTTACCAAAGCCGCCAAACTTGGCGAGCGTCAGGTAACGCGTGAGCACCGCACCCCAAATGAGGTCGATGTGCTGACGGCTCTCGCCGGCATCGGCCAGGTTCTGGTCGAGCGAGACGAGGTTATCAAAGGCCTGCGTGATCTCGGCCTTGGTAAACGAAGAGTACTGGGCGCGAGCAACCGGCAAGTCGGGCGCAACCTCGCGCACCTTGTTGAGGGCGTCCGAGCCAATCAGCTCACCCTCGCGATCGAAGTCCGTGGCGATGATGACACTGTCGGACTTCTTGGCAAGGTTCTTGAGCGAGCGAATGAGTTCTTTCTCGGCCGGCAGCTTGATAACGGGCGCCCAGGTAAGGTAGGGCAGGCTCTCGAGCTTCCAGCCTTTGATGGAGATACCGTCGGCAAGGAACGGTTTGCGCTTGGTGTCATAGGGCGGACGCGCCAGGCCATCGGGTATGTCGGCCGGCAGCATCTCGCCGTCCTCGGTGACCGAGTACCAACCCAGCTTTTTATCGAACAGCACGCTGTCGCAAAAATCGGGCGCAAGGATGTGACCGGCAAGGCCGATTGTCACGCACTCCTCGCCCTTCCACTCAAAACGGTAGATGGCGGTGTTATACACCTTGTCCTTTTTGGGCTTGCCCGTGGAAAGACGCTCGGCAATCTGACGCGCGGCGTCGTTTTTCTCGGCGATGATGAGCTTCAAAAGAGGCTCCTATCTCGTGTGTCTGCGGCTGCGCCCGCACGTACGACGGCCGACTTACGCCCTTGTTTGTTCGATCTGCCCGATGAGCCAATCGCACCAGGCATCCATGCCCTCGCCCTTGCGTGCGCTCACGGCAAACCGCGGCGCCTGCGGATTGAGGTCATCGAGTGTCTTAGTATACCTATCCATGTCAAAATCGAAAGCCGGGGCCACATCGACCTTGTTGAGCAGCTGTGCGCCAGCGTGCTGGAAGATGCCCGGGTACTTAATGGGCTTGTCGTCGCCCTCGGGCACCGAGAGAATCATGATGGACAGGTTCTCGCCCAGGTCAAAGTCGACCGGACAGACCAGATTGCCCACGTTTTCGATAAAGATAACATCGATGTTTTGAAGGCCCACTGCCTGGTCGAACGCATCAACGGCCTCCATGATCATGTTGCCCTCGAGGTGGCACAGACCGCCCGTGTTGATCTGAATGGCGGGCATGCCGGCTTCCTTCATGGTGATGGCGTCGACATCCGAGGCGATATCGCCCTCGATGACGGCACAGCGCAGGCCGGCTTTGTCGCGCAGACGCTCGTTGGTGCCCAGAATCGTGGTGGTCTTACCAGAGCCGGGACTCGACAGCACATTGATCACATAGGTGCCTGTCTCTTTGAATCGCTGACGCAGCTGATCTGCCAGGCGCTCATTGCGCGACAGAATTGGCGATGCGATATCAATAGTTTTCTCGGCCATACTCGGCACTCCTTACTTCTACCATTTATACCCCGTCCCCAAATGGCAGGCTGGTTAATTGTCGGGGGTTTCAATCTCGATGCTGGCGATGTCGAGCTCGCGGCCGTGCAGCAGGCGCACGTTGGTGCCGCCACACTGAGGACAGCGGCAATGGAAGCGGTCGTGCTCAAAGACCTCGCGGCAGTCCAGGCACTCGCTTTGTGGATGGACTTCCTCCACGGCAAGCTCGCAGCCGCGCGTGAGCATGTCCTCGTCGCGAAACGTCTCCCACGCAAAGTCGAGCGCCTCACGCACAACTTCGGTCATATCCCCAATGCGCAGCGTTACCAAAACAGCGCGCGAGGCCCCCGCCCCACGCGCCGCGCGAATCACTGTATCGAGTATGCCGTTGACAATGCCAACCTCGTGCATACGGATTTACTCCTCGTCGTCCTCGTCGTCGTTCGAGAACAGATCCAGACGGCTCACAAACAAGCCTTCCTTGCCATCGCGCGCGGTAATGACCACGCGGGCGATGGCGAGCGAAATCTCGTAGAGCGAGAGCAGGGCGCCATACATGAGACCCAGCGTAACGGGCGAGCCGTCGGGCGTAATCACAGCCGAGCCCGCAAGCAGGCCAACGTATACGTAACGCCAGGCACCGCGGAAGGCCGCATAGGACACGATATGGAAGACAGACAGGTAGAAGATGATGAGCGGCAGCTCAAACGCCACACCAAAGCCAATCATAAAGAGCAGCTCCATGTTGACGTAGTTCTCCAGATCGGGCAGCGCCGTAGCGACGGCCGAGGTTTCGCCGATGAGCCACTCAAAGCCCGCAGGGATGATGATGAAGTAGCAAAAGATTGCGCCCAGGAAGAACAGCACCGTCGAGGCGAGCACCGTGGGCACAACCCACTTGCGCTCGTTGGGGCGAAGCGCCGGCAGGAAAAACGCCAGAATCTGCCAAATGATCATAGGCGTGCACATGACAACGGCCATCTTGAGAGCCAGCGAAAAGCGCAGACCAAAGCCGCCGAGCGTGGTGGTGATGTAGAACTTACCGTCCGGCACAAAGGAGCGGATGGGGTCTTCCAGGATGTCGAGCACCACGGGCGTGGCGAAATACAGCACGATGGCGGCGGCAAAGACCGACACGACCACGATGGTCAGGCGGCGACGGAGCTCACCCAGATGATCGAAGAGCGGCATGCGCGCAGGTCCGATAGGCATTACTCATCGCCTCCCTTCGGGGCATGGGCGGCAGCGGCGTCGTCCTCGGCCTCGAGCTCGCGAGCGAGCTGGTCGACGACGGCCTTGCGCTTGCGGGGACGACGGGCGTAGAGGTCAGCCGTCGTGGGCTCTGCCGGCTCGGGCTCGGGCTCCGGCTCTGCAGCAGGCTCGGGCTCGACGGCGGCAGCGGCAGACTCGGCGCCCTCAGCCTCACCAGCAGCACCTTCGTCCTCGGCAGCACCCTCACTCGCGGCCTTCTCGGCGGCAAGGCGGGCACGGCGCTCGGCAAAGGTCTCCTTCTTTGCGGGCGCGGCCGTATCGACGGCATCCTCGTCCGCATCGGAATCGTCATCGACGGCAGCCTTCTTGGGCTTGACCGGAGCCGAAGCGGCCTCGCTTACCGGATCGATAATCTCGGACTGAACAACAGCCGTCATTTTTTCCTGCGTCTCGCGGAACTGACGGATGGCACGGCCGATCGTGCGGCCCATCTGCGGGAGCTTATCCGGGCCAAACAGCAAAAAGCCGAAGACCACGATGATCGCGAGCTCACCCTCTCCAATACCAAACACACATACCTCCAAGGCTCGATGTGAGTCGAGCCCGCACCGCGCCATTCGGCCGGAACTCGTCTATTCATTCGGTCAAGTATAGCGCCCGGACGTCAAAACATCCGAGCGCATCACAAACATATACCAAACGGCACGCCCTTTTTGGGGCAGGGCTTATGCCGCCGTAATTGAAATCTCCTGGTCGACACCCAGCAACTGAACCACGCGCATCACCGGGGGCTGCACGTTGACGCAGCCAAACCGCTTGTCGTGATCGGCTGCGTGGTGCGCGGCGCCCACAAGTACGCCAATACCTGTCGAGTCGATATAGCTCACCTGGGCAAAGTCGAGCTCAACGGCCTCGGTGGGCTGCTCGAGCGCCAAGTCGATGGCGTTACGCAAGCTGTCGGCATTAGAGATATCAATCTCACCGGTCACCCTGATGGTGTAGAGCTCCGGCGTGGGGTTGGTGGAAATACCCAAATCCATGTATACGCTCCTTTGCGTATCGAGAGTGCGGATAGTACTGGACGCGGATTTGCGGGGCCCTACGCGTTAGGCGCGCTCGGCACGAGCAAGCTCGGCAGCGACAAGCTTGACGGCCAGCACCAGCACGTCGAGTGCGGCCTCCAGGTCCTCGACCGTGGGATAACTCGGCGCGATGCGGATGTTAGTGTCGCGTGGATCCTTGCCATAAGGCCAGGTGGCACCTGCCGGCGTGAGCTTGACACCCAGGTCGGCGCAAAGCGCGGCGACCTTTTGGGCCGAGCCCTCGGGGCCATCAAAGCTCACAAAGTAGCCGCCGCGGGGATGCGTCCAAGTAGCGCAACCCGTATCGCCCAGGCCCTCAGTGAGCTTGCGCTCGACGGCCTCAAAGCGCGGACGCAAGAACTCGGCATGCTTTTTCATGTGCTCCTTGACCGCCTCGATGGTGGGAAGGAAGCGCACGTGGCGTAGCTGGTTGAGCTTGTCGGCGCTGATAAGACCGGCCTTCAGGCGCTTGGAGAACTCCGCGATGACCGCGGGACTCGCACCGATAAAGCCGATGCCCGCGCCCGGGAAGGTGATCTTGGACGTCGAGGCGAATGCCACCACGCGGTCCTCGGTACCCGCCGCGCGGGCAAGATCGAAGATGTTGGCGAGCTCGTCGGTCTCGTCGTACAGGTCGTGCACGCAGTAGGCGTTGTCCCAAAAGATGCGAAAATCGGGCGCGGCCGTGGGCATCTCGACCAAGCGGCGCACGGTGTCCTCGCTAAAGGTGATGCCCGTGGGGTTGGAATACTTGGGCACGCACCAGATGCCCTTGATGGAGTCGTCGGCGGCAACCAGGCGCTCTACCTCGTCCATGTCGGGGCCGCTGCCGGTCATCGCGACGGGGACGTTCTCGATACCCAGGTCGGCGGTGATGCCAAAATGACGGTCGTAGCCAGGAACCGGGCACAGGAACTTGACCTTCTTACCGTCGTGCGCGGCCTCATAAGCCTCCCAAGGCTCGCTGCCGCACGAGCCGCAGCGCCAGAACATACCGGCGATATCGTGCTCGATCAAAAGGCTCGACGAACCCAGTACGAGCGTCTGATCGGCGGGGCAACCCAGGAACTCCCCCGCCAGCTTGCGTGCCGAGGGGATGCCCTCAAAGCAGCCGTAGTTGGAGCAGTCGACGTTACCGTCGTGCAGATCGGCGTCGGCATTGAGGATATCGAGCATGGGGCGCGAGATGTCCACCTGGGAGGGCGACGGCTTGCCGCGCGCCATGTCGAGCGCCAGGCCCTTGGCCTTGACCTCGGCAACCTCGGCTTTGAGCGCCTCGATGGCGGCATCGAGTTCGGTGGTTTCCATCTTCTGGTAGATCGTCTGCATGGGTGCGACCTTTCGCAAAGCGGGACGTTGCAGTTTGTCTAAGTATAGACCGCTACCGCCGCAACGGTATGAAGCCGTGATAGATTAAGTCCATCGCAATGAATTACGATATCCACCGTATGACCCGTATAGCCGCATGGCACATCCAAGGAGGCAGTATGGAATACGGCTCTTTTCAAGCCGAGGAGTTCGGAGACCTGCAGCGTCTGGTCGACGGCTTGTTTTATGACCGTAAGGCCATTGACCGCCTGGATCTAATCGTTCAGGCGGAGATCTTGGACCTGGCGCCCGATCTCATGGAAATCGTGAATCTTTTGCCGCCCGGCCACTACGACCGCCAATCGCTTTGCGACCAGCTTAACTCGGCCCTTGCCGCCCATGGCTGGGGCGCCGTCTACGGCACCGTGGAATAAAAATGGCAAATAAATGAAATGCCGTTTGTGACAGTGCTCACAAACGGCATTTTTTCACACGAGGGCATCCGGGGCATGTCCGGCCCCGGTTTTCGCGCTCCTACTCGTCCTTGGGCGAAGGATGCTTGCAGACCACGCTCATGTAGATCATGCCCAGCACGGCCGCGGTAACAGAACCGGCAAGAATGGCGGCCTTGGCGGCCAGAACCTCGAACTGGGCCGTCGGGAAGGCGAGGCCGCTGATGAGGATCGACATGGTAAAGCCGATGCCACCCAAAATGCCCACGCCGGCGATCATATGCCAGTTAACGTTATGAGGCAGCTCGCAAGCCTTAAGCTTGACCAGGGCAAACGTCACGCCAAAGATACCGATCGGCTTACCCAGCAGCATGCCAAAGTAC
Organism: Collinsella sp. HCP28S3_B9; assembly: GCF_052066095.1. Taxonomy (NCBI): domain Bacteria; kingdom Bacillati; phylum Actinomycetota; class Coriobacteriia; order Coriobacteriales; family Coriobacteriaceae; genus Collinsella; species Collinsella sp. HCP28S3_B9. The sequence continues at coordinate 23,530 of NZ_JBQHST010000024.1, read as the reverse complement.
ACGCCGAGGGTCACCGGGTCGGTAAGCAGCACGCTCATGTCCACGCCCACAAGGCGAACCTGCGCGTTGACAAACGCAAAGATCGGCAGGATCACAAAGTTGACCGGCGTGGAGATCAGGCGCTCCATGCGGATGAGCGGCGGGGTCACACGGTGCATGACACGCTCGACCTTGGTGGTCGAAAGGGTAAAGTCGTGCTGGCCCAGGATGTGCGCCTCGTCGTCGTAACGGTCGTCGAGCAACGGCAGGTACTCGCCTAGCCAATCGGTAAGGCTATCGAGCTTAACACCGCACTTGGCCGGGATGGTGAAGGCCAGGATGACACCGGCAAGCGTGGCGTGCACGCCGCTCTTAAACATGCAAAACCACAGCAGCAGACCAAGCACCGAGTACGGGGCAAGGCGATAATGCTGAGTCTTGTTGAGCCACACAAGTGCGCAGGTCACAACTGCGGCGGCACCCAGCCAAAACGGACTGGGGCTCTGGCCGTAGAAAATGGCGATGGCGGCGATGGAGATGAGGTCGTCGGCGATGGCGAGCGTCGAGAAGAACACGCGCACGCCGTTGGGCACGCGATTGCCCAAAAGCGACAGCACGCCCAACGCAAAGGCAATATCGGTTGCCATGGGGATGGCCCAACCGTTGCGGGCGCCGGCATGGTTAAAGATCAGGTAGATGCAGGCGGGAACGACGACGCCGCCCACGGCTGCCAGCATGGGAAGCATGGCCTGACGCGGATTCTTGAGCTCGCCGACCGTCATCTCGTACTTAAGCTCAATACCCACCAACAAAAAGAAGATCGCCATGAGAAAGTCGTTGACGAAAAGCTCGACGGTGAGGCCAGCCGTAAGGTTGCCCAGACCCACATACAGCGGGGTCTCCAAAAAGTGATGGATAGCCTCGTAGACATCGGTGTTGGCGCAGATAACGGCGGCGATGGCGGCGATGACCATGACGGCGGCGGAAATCGTGCCGTTCTCGGCGATGCGCTCCCAGATGTCATGACGTTCAAAGCGTTTGCGCTCACGAACGTTGAACAGCTGCTCAGTTGCTGCCATGGGCGGCTCCTTTCACGGGAAAGCTCCCGTCTTAAAAAAGCACGGCCCGCCCAAGTGGCGGCACCGCGCTCCAACGTATTACGCTTGCATCTAGCCTACCCTGCACGACAAGCACGCAGGCGTGGCCGAAAAGCGGAACCACAGGTTGAACATTATTTGCCCAACGGTACGGGCGCCCCTGTCCAATAGAGGACGCGGTCCCGCGCACAAAAAACGACCGGAGCGCGGGGCGTCCGCGGTCCAGTCGTAGCAGGTTACAAAACCTAGCAGGCGGCCATGATGGGGGCAGCGACCTGCTTCTTACGGGAGAGGACGCCCGGCATCCAGACGCCGTCGTGCTCGTCGGCAATGCCCAGGCCCTTCTGAGCGGCCTCGGTCTCGCCCTCGAGCAGGACCTGCGAGCCCTCCTCCATGATGTCGGTGATGCACAGGACGATGCCGTCGGCACCCTTCTCGGCGGCGTAGGCGCGCATGGCCTCGCGGATCTCGTCGATCATGCCGAGCGCACGGCTCTTGTCGACGGTCTCGTACTGGCCGATGAGCAGCTTCTTGCCGGCGGGCTCGAACATCTTGATGTCGTTGCCGACCATCTCGGCTGCGGTGAAGGAGCCGGACGGACGGGTGAGGAAGACCTCCATGCCAAACTTGACCGGGTCGACACCCACCTGCTCGCCGAGCTTGGCGGCGACGGCGCGGTCGACATCGGTGGTGGTGGGGCTCTTGAGCATGAGCGTGTCGGTCATCATGGCCGAGAGCAGCAGCTTGGCCTGAACGTCGGAAAGCTCAACGCCGAGCACGCCGGCGAGCTTAGTGACGATGGTGCAGCTGGAACCCCAGGGCAGGCAGATGTAGTGCAGCGGGCCGGCGGTCTCAAAGTCGCCGATGCGGTGATGGTCAACGACGCCAAAGACCGTGGCGTCCTTAAGGCCGGCGACGGACTGGGCGGACTCGTTATGGTCGGTGAGAACGACAAGCTGGCCGGCCTCGACGGACTCAATCACGCGGGGCTCGGCAATGCCGGCGTCTGCGAGCAGCTTGGCGGACTCTGCCGGAAGCTGACCAAGAGCGCAGACCTCATAGGTGTTGCCGGCATACTCAACCTGGTTGAGCAGCTGAGACAGAACGACGGCGCTCATGATGGCGTCGTTATCGGGGTTCTGGTGACCAAAGACAAGAACGTTTGCCATGGGTATCCTCCACTTGGTATGTGTACTTAGACGTAGCTATGGTAGCACGCTGGCAGCTGGCCTTTGGGGACGGAAGGGCCACGGCATATTTTGTGGCAGGTATGGGGGCCAAGGCTGTCCCTTTTGCACCATGTTGGTGCAAAGTAACCTGGCCCCCTTGCACCAGCTATTTACCGGCAGCGCGCAGGGCTACGTAGGCAGAACCGATGATGCCGGCGTCGTTTCCGAGCGAGGCAACCTTAATGGGCGTCTCGCGCGAGGCGGAAAGCGCGTAGCGCTGGAAGTACTCGCGAACCTTATCGAGGTAGACATCGGCCGAGGCGGAGGCGCCGCCGCCGATCAGGAACATCTCGGGATCGACCACGTTGGCAATAAGCGCCAGGGCGCGGCCGAGATAGTCGGCCATGGTATCGGCCGCGGCCAGCGCGAGCTTATCACCCTCGCGGCAGGCTTGGAACACGTCCTTGGAATCGGAGGGGCCGGTGAGCTCGATGGGCTCGACGCCCGCCTTCTTGCACTCGGCAAGGTAGTTGCTCACCACGCCGGTGGCGCTGGAATACTGCTCCAGGTGGCCATGGCCGCCGCAGCCGCAAGTGCGCTCCTCAGCCGGATTCAGGCACATATGGCCAATCTCGCCGCCGGCGCCCACAACACCCGACACCACATCGCCGTTGACGATAACGCCGCCGCCCACGCCGGTACCGATGGTGACCATCACCACATTCTGCACGTCCTTGGCAGAACCGAGCCAAGCCTCGCCCATGGCAGCGGCGTTGGCATCGTTCTCGTACTTAACGACCGCATCGGGGCAGTGCTCCTGAATGGCGATCTTCAACTCGGGCAGGTTAATGGCAATGTTGGCCTTGACCTTGGCATCGCCCGCTGCCGGAATGGGGCACGGAACAGCAAGGCCAATGCCCGCCACAAAGGCGCGCGGAATCTGTGCCTTGGCGACCACCCGGTCGATAGCCTCGGTCACCGCGGCAAAGCCCGCAGCGTCAACGATGGGAGGCGTGGGCACGCTGACCTTCGCAAGCAGGTTGCCATCCCCGTCGAACAGGCCCTCCTTAACCGAAGTGCCGCCGACGTCGATGCCGATGTAGTACTGCTTAGGTTCCATAGGGGCCCGCCTTTCTCGTTTAAACATTGTCTGTATGGTACCGCTCCCAAGGCAAAAACCTACCAAAAAGGGACAGGTTTGTTTTGGTAGGTTTTATCTGAGGAAATGCAGAATACAGGATTCGGTTCGCTGGGTGCTAAATCGGTTCGGCCCCGTCCTCGGACCGATTAGATTTCTCAACACGACATTATTCGAATGTATTTTTATTTAGAGCGCTTTTATTTTTAGCGCAAAGCGACTTTTAGTAATATATCTATCGAACTTTTCAATGACTCAATAGGGATACTTAGGTGTTGAGTATACTTTCTTTTATACTCAATCAAGTTGGAAAGGAGGTTTCATGATTCCCAAATACGAGGCGATAGCTGCAGATATTCGTCGAAGTATTGAGGATGGCGCTCTTAAACCAGGCGACAAGCTTCCCACCGTCGTTGAGTTCTGCGAGCTCTATAGCGTTTCCAAAATCACCGTCAAACGAGCTATCGAGCAAATCACCGAGGAAGGTCTTGTTACCAGCCGTCGTGGATCGGGTACCTACGTTAAGGACACGGCGGGGCTTCCCGGCCAAGCGTTTTTCCAGGGCAAAAACGACCGTGCCCAGGGCTTTTCGTATGAGCACCGCGGGGAGAAGGTGACCTCGGTGGTCTACGATTTCTCGATTGTTAATCCACCAGCGGACATCGCAGCCCAGCTGGGAATTGCCGAGGATGACTTTGCCTATCACATCGTGCGCGTGCGTCAGGCCGATGAGAAGCCCATCGTTATCGAGTACACCTACATGCCCCTCGAGCTGATTCCGGGCCTTAAAAAGAAGGACCTGTACGGATCGGTCTACCGCTTTGTCCGCGAGCAATGTGGGTTGAAGATCTCGAGCTTCCACCGTACCATTCGCGCCGTGGCAGCAACCGAGGAAGAAGCCGAGCGCCTGGACACCAAACCTGGCTCTCCCCTGCTCGAGCTCAACCAGATTGGCTTTTTGGACAGCGGCGCGGCCTTTGAGTATTCGGTCTCGCGCAACGTTGGCGACCGCTTTGAGTTGCACAACGTAACGTTGGCATAGGTTTTTGTAGTCATGCGGGCGCTCGTTTTGAGCTGTTTGTGCAACGCCCGCGCAACACAATGGGGTATGAATATGTCCGATTTGATTAAACTGACGCCGATCTTCCACGAGAAGATCTGGGGCGGCCGCCAGCTCGAAACCGTATTTGGCTACGACATTCCCGATGGACCCATCGGTGAGTGTTGGGCCATCTCGGCCCACCCCAACGGCGACTGCCAGATTGCGGAGGGCCCGTATGCCGGCCACACGCTGTCGTGGCTGTGGGCCGAGCACCGCGAGCTCTTTGGCAGGTGCGAGGGCAAGGAGTTCCCGCTGCTCGTTAAGATTCTGGACGCCAAGGACGACCTTTCGATCCAGATTCATCCCAACGACGAGTACGCCGCCAAGCACGAGAACGGCAGCCTGGGCAAAACCGAGTGCTGGTATGTCCTGGACTGCGAGCCCGGCGCCACGATCATCGTCGGCCAGCGCGCGCATGACCGCGCCGAGGCCGCACAGATGATCGAGGGGGGCCGTTGGGACGACATGCTCAACGTGCTGCCGATCCACAAGGGCGACTTTTTCCAGATTGATTCCGGTACCGTGCACGCCATCAAGACCGGCACGCTCATTTTGGAGACGCAGCAGTCAAGCGACGTGACGTATCGCCTGTACGACTACGACCGTCCCGGCACCGACGGCAAGCTGCGTCCGCTGCACATTGAGCAGAGCCTCGATTGCATCGATTTTGACGCTCAGGCTCCGACCGACGGCACGGTGACCGCGCCCGAGGTGGACGGCGTGACCGAGCTCGAGTCCAACCCCTGCTACACCGTCGATCGCGTACGCGTCGACGGCAGCAAGACCTTGGAGCAGCGCTGGCCCTTCATGTGTCTGTCAGTCATCGACGGCAAAGGCTCCGTCTGCGGCGACCCCGTCCACAAGGGAAGTCACCTGCTGGCACCCAGCACCGTCAGCTCCATTGATCTCGAAGGCCAGATGGAGCTGATTATCAGCCACCTCTAGGTCGCGCCAACAACAGAAACGTAATAAGGGGCTCTCCCGACCATGTACGGAAGAGCCCCTACTCGTATCTATCTATCAGCCCACCCGGCTCTCCAGATCAAAAAGCAAACGAGCAGAGCGAGGTTCGAAAGCTGCAGGCCAAAACGCCACAAGGAAGAGGGCGCGCCGGGGGCTTTGGTCGATCGCGAGTTCCGCACGAGCCGGAGAGCACTTAATGTGCTCTCCGTGAGAGCAGGACTGTCCGAGCAGGCGACCAAAGCCCCCGGCGCGCCCGGCCAACCTCGCAGTTAGGCATTCAGCTTAACAATCGGAGCGAAGCCTTTCATTAGCTTTTTGGTCTGGCCGGTCTTTTCGAATTGGACCTCGATCATGTCTCCAGCGACCGAGATCACGGTACCCGTGCCAAAGGTCTTATGACTCACGGTATCGCCCGCGGCAAAGTCCTGCGACGCGCTGGCGCGATCGACCTTGCGCTCCACTGTCGGGGACACCTTGGACGACGGCTTTTTGGCTCGCGATGCGCCCGAGCCAAAGGTCGAGGCAACGCGACCGGCGTCGGGCGAGACCCCACGATGGCGCTCGATCCCGTAGCTGCTGCCGCCAAAGAAATCGTCGAAGCTCGATCCGCCGCGCGAACCGGAACCGCCGGTCGAGCGCGTATGCGAACCAAACACCTTGCCGCCATACATATCCGAACCCGTGCCCGAGCCAAAGGTGCCGCGACGGTCGCCGCGCTTCTCCCAGCCCGTGCCCTCAAAACCGGCAGAACCGATACCGCTAAACTCGATATCCTCAAACGGAATCTCGTTGAGAAAGCGAGAACGCGGGTTGGCGGAGGTAGAACCGTAGGTGCGACGCGTGGCCGCATAGGTCAAGAACAGGCGCTTGCGGGCACGCGTGATGGCGACGTAGGCCAGGCGACGCTCCTCCTCGAGCTTGCCCGGATCATCGCTGCCGCCAAAGTCGTGCACGTGCGGAAAGATACCCTCCTCCATGCCGGCCACGAACACCGCCGGAAACTCCAGGCCCTTGGCGGAGTGGATGGTCATCATGGTAATGGCATGCGTCTCGCCGGCCAGGGAATCCAAGTCGGAGCGCAAGGCCAGCCACTCCATGAGTGCCGGCAGCGCCTTACAGGTGAGCGGACCGTAGGTACGCTCGATCTCGCCGGCATGCACGGCACCCGCCGACAGCTCCGTCGGCGCGGCATACGCGTTGCCTGCGATGGCGGCGGCCAGGGCATCCTGCGGAGACAGCGCCGGAGCGGCCAAGCCATCGAGCGGATTGGAACCCGCGGCGTCACGGGCGCCGACGAGCGCCTCAAACGAGGATGCCGGGACAGATGGCCCCGGTTCGGGCGCAGACACGCTCACCACGACGGGCTCGGGCTCGGCGCCGGCAGGCACGTCGGCAACACCGGCTGCGCGCAGCTCTTCTAGGCTCTCGAGCGTACCCTCGATATCCTCGTGCGTCTCCTCAAATTCCGCCGCAACGCCCAGAAATTCCTGGATGTTCTCGGCGCGGCTCTCAGATTCCATGGTGCCCTCGGCGCGAAACGCCTGCAGCAGGCCCGTCTTATCGACGATCATCTCGACAACGTCCTTGAGCTCGCCGTCCATGCGGCGGCCCTCGCGCACCAGTGAGACAAAGCTCGACAGGCCGTTGCGCACCTTGGCGCTAAACATGCCGGTTTCGGCGCACGCGATCTCGCAAGCCTGGAAGAACGAGCAACGGTTGTCGCGTGCCAGCTGCTCGATCTTTTGGATTGAGGTGGAGCCAATGCCGCGGCGCGGTGTGTTGATGACGCGCTTGACGCTCATCTCGTCGGCCGGGTTCACGATCATCTTGAGGTAGGCCATGACGTCGCGAATCTCGGCACGGTCGAAGAATCGAGTGCCGCCCACGATCTTGTAGGGCACGCCCGCGCGCAGAAACATATCTTCGAGAATACGCGACTGGGCGTTAGTGCGATAAAACACGGCGATGTCGTCGTAACTCGTGCCTTTGGCATGCAGTTTCTCGATCTCACCGGCAATCCAGCGGCCCTCGTCGCGCTCGTCGCTCGCCTGGAAGGCCTGAATCTTCTCGCCATCGCCCTCGGCCGTAAACAGGCGCTTGTCCTTGCGCTGCGAGTTGTGGCGTACCACGGCGTTGGCGGCGTTTAGGATATGGCCCGTAGAGCGGTAGTTCTGCTCGAGCTTAACGGTCTTGCAGTTTTTAAAGTCCTGCTCAAAGTCCAAGATGTTGGTGATGTCGGCGCCACGCCAGCTGTAAATGGACTGGTCATCGTCGCCCACAACCATGAGGTTTTGGTACTTGGCGGCCAGAAGGTTGGCGATTTCGTACTGGACGTGGTTGGTGTCCTGATACTCGTCGACGCTAATGTAGCGGAAGCGCTCCTGGTACTTGTCGAGCACCTCGGGGCGGGTGCGCAGCAGTTCGAGTGTGCGCACGAGCAAATCGTCGAAGTCCATCGCGTTGGCGGCGCGCAGGCGGCGCTCCAGCTCCAGGTAGACCTGCGCGGCCTTTTTGTCGTTGGGGCTATCGGCGGATTTGAGCATGTCCTCGGGGCCGATCATGGCGTTTTTGGCCGAACTGATCTTGCTGCGAATCATGTTGATGGGGAACTGCTTTTGCTCGATGCCGAGCGCCTGCATAATGTCACGCACCATGCGCTTTGAGTCATCGTCATCGTAGATGGTGAACTGACCGGTGTAACCCAGCAGGTCGGCGTCCTCGCGCAGCATGCGCACGCACATGGCGTGGAAGGTGCACACCCACATGCCGCGGGTACCGCTGGGAATGAGCGCCGTCAGACGCTCGCGCATCTCGGCCGCGGCTTTGTTGGTAAACGTGATGGCAAGAACCTGCCAAGGCTTAACACCCAGGTCGCCGAGCATATGCGCGATGCGGAAGGTCAGGACGCGGGTCTTGCCCGAGCCTGCGCCGGCGAGGACCAGCAACGGGCCCTCGGTGGTCAGGACGGCCTCGCGCTGGGCGGGATTAAGGCTGTCGATGTCGACGAGCGGCTTGACGGGCTTGGGTGCCGGCGCGGGAGCGTCGTAGATGTCGAGCGGAACGAGCTCGGGCTCCGGCGCAGCGGGGGCGATGTATGCATCGAGCGGCACGGGTTCCGGCGCGGGCGGCACGGGTACCGCGGCGTTCTTTTCCCAGGGCAAGGGCTGGGTCATGGGCGACTCCTCATCTGACGGACGGCGCGCCTGCGGGCGGCGCCATAGTTTGAGCCGTACCAGTATACCGAGCCGCGCGGACACCGATGCAAATCACACCACGACTCCGTGCGCCGCGCTCTGGCCGCCGCGCAGCGTCAACCAAGTTACAGGCCGAGCATAGGCTCCAGAACAAAGAAGTACGCGAGCACCACGATGCCCAGAATAATGCGGTAGACGCCAAAGCACTTAAAGTCGTGACGGCGAACGAAGCCCATGAGCCACTTGATGGCAATAAGCGAAACCACAAAGGCCACGACGCAGCCCACGCCCAGAATGGCAATCTCGTTGGTGCCAAACGTACCGCCCTTAACGAAGTACTTGACCAGCTTGAGCGCGCTCGCGCCAAACATAACGGGAATGGCCAGGAAAAACGTGAACTTGGACGCCACCGAGCGCGTGCAGCCCAGCAGCAGGCCGCCGATAATGGTAGAGCCGGAGCGTGATGTGCCCGGAATCAGCGAAAGCACCTGGAAGCAACCGATACCCAATGCGGTCTTCCAGCTCAGGTCCTCGAGCGTGGCGATGGATCCAAAGTCCAAATCCTCGTCATCGTCATTGTCTTCGGCAATATCCGCCGCAGGCGCCGCGAAGTGTGCACCGGCGGGACGCCCGCCCGCCACCACAGCACGCGAACCAAACGAATCGGCAAGAGCGGCGTTCTCGCGCTTACTCGCACGCCAGTTCTCAATCACGATAAACAACACGCCGTACACGATGAGCGCCAGCGCCACGACGGGAGCGTTATAGAAATGCTCCTCCATCCAGTCGTTGAGCGGCAGACCGATCGCCGCGGCGGGAATACAGCCAAGCACAATCTTGCCCCACAGCACCCAGGTGTCGCGACGACCCTCCTTGCCCTTGCTGGGCGAGAACGGATTTAAGTCGTAGAAGAACAGAACGCAAACGGCCAAAATGGCGCCAAGCTGAATCACGACCAGGAACATATTCCAGAATGTCTCGCTCACATTCATCTTGACGAACTCGTCCACCAAGATCATGTGGCCCGTCGACGAAACGGGCAGCCATTCGGTGATGCCCTCGACCAGGCCCATAAAGGCAGATTTTAGAAGCTCGATGATATCCAAAGGGACCCCCTCGTTTGTCACCCGCCGATAGTTGTTCTGCGGACGGTTGCGGGCGATGTCCCATTATCAACCGTTCGGCCGCGGCCGCGCCCACCCTTACCAAAAATCTCGCCCGTTCACAGAATTGCGAGCGGTCAAACCGAAATCCTTGGGTATAACTGCAACAAGCTAAAGTGTCCGGCGGCCAACACGTCGTCCGATGCACGAGCCCCGCGCCCGTGCGATAGACCAAGGAGGAAACCATGAACGAGGGCTATACCAAGGTATTTGTTTCACTCGACGGTACTGAGCAGCAGGATTTTGTGCTCACACGCGCTATCAAGGTCGCCGCAAACAATGGCGCCAAGCTGATCATCGGTCACGTCATCGATTCCACGGCGCTCGAGAGCGCCGGTTCCTATCCGGTCGATCTGGTCAACGGCCTGGAGGAGGCCTTTAAGAACTCCATCGCCAAGCAGCTCGAAGAGGCCAAGGCTAATCCCAACATTCCCGAGGTCGAAGTCATGATTCGCGCCGGCCGTATTCGCGAGACGCTCAAGGACGAGATGCTCGACGTGGTCAAGCCCGATCTGGTGCTCTGCGGCGCTCGTGGCCTTTCCTCGATCAAGTATGCGCTCCTGGGTTCGATTTCGACATTCCTGCTGCGCAACACCGACTGCGACATTCTGGTCGTGAAGTAGGTTCCTTCCCGCCGGCGCAAGGCCTGCGGGGTTATCACGCCGACGTCCTCGCCGCTTCGCGGCTGCGGGATGTCGGCTTAGATAACCCCTCCCGGCCTTGCGCCTTCGTCACCGTACTTCAGCGAGTTAGCTGAATAGAGAGATGGCGTGCCGCCCTGGTTGGGCGGCACGTTTTGTTTGGGTGATTTTTTAGAGCCTCATAGCCATGTTCACGCTCGGGAACATAGCCATCCGCACCACAAGACGGCCCGACTACTCGAAGTATTGGAACTTGTTGGTCGAGAAGGCGAATGTTACGACAAAGCCTTCGCCGGAGTCGGATGCCGCGGTGACGTCGATGCCCATCTTGGAACACAGGCGCGCCACCAGGTAGAGGCCGATGCCCGTTGCGCGCTTGGTGGTGCGGCCGTTATCGCCGGTAAAGCCCTTCTCGAACACGCGCGGCAGGTCAGCCGCGCTCACGCCGCAGCCGTTGTCCGCGACGGTAAGCTCGATGCGCTCGCTTGCCAGGCCCTCGTCCAGCAACGCACCCGAAAACACAATCTTCGCGCCGTCCTCACGTGCATATTTAATGCTGTTCTGAATGAGCTGGCCCAGAATAAACTCGAGCCATTTCTCGTCGGTGAACACCTCAAAGTCGAGGTTCTCGCACACCGGAGCCACGTGCGCCGCAATGAGCTCGCGCGCGTTGGCTTTAATCGCGCCCGTCACCAAGCTCTTGAGACCCCAGCGGCGAATTAGGTAGTCGCGCTCTACGACTTCCGAGCGCGCATAGTACAGCGCCTGATCGATATAGCGCTCCACGCGAGCCAGCTCGCGACCCAGGTCATCCACGCGCGACAGGTCGTCTTCGCTGCCGTCCAGGTTTTCCAAAATCAGATGAGCCGCCGCCAGGGGCAGCTTGGCCTCGTGGACCCAGCTCTCGATATAGTCGCGGTAGTCATCGGTCTGGCGCCGACCTTCCGCCACCTCGTCGCAAGCGGCTTTGCCCACCCGGCGCAAGACCTCATATTCGAGCTCGCCCTCGGCATAGGTCGGGCATTGCACCATCTCCTGCACCCATGCGGGGCTCCCCAGCTCCTCTGCCGCGCGCTCCAGCTGGCACAGAAAACGACGACGGCGCACGTACTCGATCACGATGCCCAGCATGCTAAAGATAAAGGACACACCGACCGCCACGACCACGATGGATGCCGGGGCGCCGGCGACCGTCAGTACAAAACAGCTCAGCAGCACGCCGCAGGTCCACACGGCAACGGGAAGCAGTGCATCTTTAAAGAACTTGGCAAACGACATAACCGGCCCCTAGACCGAATAGCCTTGGCCGCGATGCGTCGTCAAATACCCCTTGATGCCGATTTTTTCGAGCGTGGTGCGCAGGCGGTTGATATTGACGGTGAGCGTATTGTCGTCCACGAAGGCGTCGGAGTCCCACAGGTCCTGCATGATAGCCGAGCGCGAGACGATCTTGCCCGCGCGGCCCAAGAGCAGCGAGAGGATACGCAGCTCGTTTTTGGTGAGCTCGGTACTGTCGCCGGTTGCCGTATTGGTGACCATGGAGCGGGCGAGGTCGAGCTCCAGCCCCTTGTGGACGAGCGTGCTGCGATCGCCCGCCGCCGCGGTGCGGCGCAGCAACGCATTGATGTGCGCCACGAGCACACGGGCGCTGTAAGGCTTGGGAACAAAGTCGTCCGCGCCAAGCGTCATGGCCATGACCTCGTCGATCTCGGTCGTGCGCGACGTGAGGACGATGATAGGAACCTCGGATTCGCGGCGAACCTCGTGGCAGATATGTTGGCCGTCCTTGACGGGAAGCGTGAGGTCGAGCAACACCAGGTCGGGCGCGGCGGCAAGGATATCGCGCGAGACATGCTCAAACGATTCGCAGGCCTCGATTTCAAACCCGGCGCGGGCAAGGATGTCGACAAGCTCACGACGAATGCGCTCGTCGTCCTCAACGACATAGATCAGCGCCATGTGTCCTCCCATTTCGCGCAACTTGCACCTTCCACACCATTATGCCCACGGCGTCGCAGCGATACGACCCCGTGGGCACCTAATGTGACAAAAGCGTTCGGTAGCCTTGAGAGAAAATGGGGGCCCTCGGTCCTAAACCGATCGGCCCCATCACTTCGACCTTGAGCCTCTACTCGAGCGTACGCATGTACGCAGAGATGGCATCCAGGCCCTTCTGCAGGTCGTCGGTGTTATCGGAGTATGCATAGCCGATACGCATGCTCTTGGGCTCCTCGAAGCAATCGCCCGGGGTGACGAGCGCGCCGGACTTCTTAATCATGTCGGTGCAGAACGTCCTGGAGTCGTTGTCGTAGTCGTAATACACAAGCGCGGTGCTACCCGCCTCGGGCTTGACGAACGACAGGTGCGGCTCGCTCTCGACCCACTTTTCCAGAACAGCAAGGTTCTGAAGGACGATGCGACGGCTGCGCTCAAGGATCACGGAAGCGTTACTCAGAATCAACTCCGCCACCGACTCGCTGAATATGCCTTTCTGGACGAAGCGGTCGCCCTGTTCGCATCGTTTGCAGAGCCCCTCGACCCGCGTACGTTTTTGCAAATCGAACGTCTTTGTTCAAAATCGACCCTCGCCGAATGCCACAACATGCTGGCACCCTATGACGGAGGTCTGCTATTCGTAGCGACAAGCGACTCGGAGCAGACGCTCGATGTGGAGCGAATCGCGCAGGCGCTCACGGAGCTCATCGAGGTTAGCGGTATCGATGGCGGAGCGGAAGGGCTCGGCATCAGCGATATTCTGTTTGGAGACGAGGCGGTGGCGCAGGCGATCTCGCAGGCGATTTACGCACAGCGCCTATCTTGTCAACGAGCCGAGGGCCCTGTCCGCTATACGCAGCTCGGCATCCTGAGAACCGTGATGCCTTTTGCGGAAACCCCGGAGATGCGATCGTTCTCGGAGGCGATTCTCTCGCCGATACGCGAGCACGACAGTGAGCATGGCAGCGAACTGGAATCCACGCTCGCCGCATTCATCGAGAACGACCGACGTATCGAGCGAACCGCCAAGCAGACGAGCCAGCACCCGAACACGATTCGGTACCGCCTCGATAAGGTGACAGCTCTCACCGGACTGAGCTACAAATGCGCCCCGGAGATGGAGCAGCTGTCGCTCGCCTACGCCATCGAACGCGCTCGCTCGCTTCAGTAAGCCCACCCCGCCTTGAGGTTAGAAGCGGCAGGCACGGAGCTTTTCGTAGCCTTCGGCAAAGAAGGCAACCGTAGCGGCGTCGGACTCGGCGGCGTCCGTCTCGGCGGCAGGGACCACGCCGTGCTCGTCACTCACCAGGAACAGCGCGCCCTTGAGCTGCGCGGGAATGTCCACGCGCGTGACCGGGATGCCCTTGGTCTGGGCCAGCTGCTCGATAAGCGTCGCCGTGCCACACAGGCACTCGTCCGCCGGTGCCACAAAGACCAGCTCGCCGTTGTTGACGGCGGCGAGCAGCTCGGGCGCCACGCCGGTTTCGTCGGCCTCGGAGCGGGCCTCGGCGGAGCGGGCACGCAGCGCCTTGGCCGAAGTATCGGCCAGCGGCTCGTACTCCCCCACCGTCATGGCGGCATTGCCGTTAACGTCGATCACCAGCATGAGCACGCCGTCGCGCGCGGTGTAATCGCCCTCGGCAAGCGACCACTCAACGTGCTGCTTGGCCCAGCTGAGCATGTTATGGGTGAGCGGCTCGCCCTGCACCAGGCGCTCGGACAGCGCACGAATGTGGCGGTTGAGCATGGGCACCTTTTTGTTGGACATGCGCCAACGGCAGACAAGCGCGGGCTTGTCGAGCGTAAACTTCTCGACCGCCTCCTGATTGGCGCAAAAGTCCTCGTACGCACGCTGGTCCTCGGCATTGCCAAACAGCTCGACATCATCCACAACGGCCATATCCAACCTTTCTCAAAAACATACACCGCACCGTTATACCCAAAAAAGCCGCCCGCACCAACCGGCACGGACGGCAATAGATAGCTTTAGTTCGGGGCGAGCCAATACCGCTGGTGGAGCATAAGCCAGCGAGCCGGACCCAAGTGCCTCAGGTCGCCGCGAAAGAGGAGCGACGCGTACTTCTGTACGCGAGCGACGGTTTGAGTGGCGAGATGAGGTGCTTGGGGCCGGCGCAGCGTCGAGCAGTTACGCGGTTTGGTAAAACCGCGTAACGATCATTAGTGGCGGAAGTGGCGGGCGCCCGTGAAGACCATTGCGATGCCATGCTCGTTGCAGGCCTGGATGCTCTCGTCGTCGCGCTTGGAGCCGCCGGGCTGGATGATGCAGGTCACGCCGTGCGCGGCAAGCACGTCGACGTTGTCGCGGAACGGGAAGAACGCGTCGCTTGCGCAGGCAAAGCCGCCCTTCTCCACGCCCTCGCGCTCGCAGAAGTCCTCGGCGCGCTCGCAGGCAAGCAGTGCGGAGTCAACGCGGTTGGGCTGGCCCGGGCCCATGCCAATGCCGGCCTTACCCTTGGAGACCAGGATGGCGTTGGACTTGACGCCCTTGCAGACCTTCCAGGCAAACTCAAGCTCGGCCATCTCGGCATCGGTGGGCTTGCGGTCGGTGGGGAACGTAAAGGTCGCGGGATCCTCGATCACGTGGTCGACCTCCTGCACCAGCATGCCGCCGTCGATGGAGCGCAGCTCCACCTCGGCGCCGTGGTCCACGCCGCCGGTAGCCAGCACGCGCAGGTTGGGGCGCTTGGCCATGCGCTCGAGCGCCTCGGCGGTGTAGCTCGGGGCGATGATGACCTCGACGAACTGCTTGTTCTGATCGGCAAAGTGCTCAACCAGCTCAAAGGGAACCTCGCGGTTGCAGGCGATGATGCCGCCGAAAGCGCTCTTGGGATCGCAGGCAAAGGCGCGGTCGTAGGCAGCCGTGATGTCCTCGGCAACGGCGGAGCCGCAGGGGTTCTGATGCTTGAGGATCACGCAGGCAGGCTCGTCGAACTCGCGAACCAGGTTCCAAGCGGCATCGGCGTCCAAATAGTTGTTGTAGCTGAGCGGCTTGCCCTGAATCTGCTCGGAGCCCACGAGCGGGAACTGCGAGCTCGCGGAGTTCTCGCAGCCATCGGCAAAGCGGTAGACCGTAGCCTTCTGCTGAGGATTCTCGCCATAGCGCAGGTCGTCGACCTTCTCCAGCGAGACCTCGAGTTTGGCAGAGGTGTCCGCCACGTCGCTTGCCTGGGCAGCAAGCCAACGGGAGATAGCCGTGTCGTAGGCGGCGGTGGTCTGGTAGACCTTCACCTGCAGGCGACGACGGGTGGAAAGCGTGGTGCAGCCACCAGTCTCGCGCATCTCGGCCAGGACGGCATCATAGTCGGCCGGGTCGGAGATGACGGTAACGCTCGCGGCGTTCTTGGCGGCAGAGCGAAGCATGGAGGGGCCACCGATATCGATGTGCTCGATGGCATCCGCGAAGGTGACCTCGGGGTTGGCGACGGTCTTCTCGAACTCGTACAGGTTGACGACGACCAGGTCGATCAGCTTAATGCCGTGCTGAGCTGCCTCCTGCATGTGCTGCTCGGAATCGCGGCGAGCCAGCAGCGCGCCGTGAACCTTGGGGTGAAGCGTCTTGACGCGGCCGTCCATCATCTCGGGATAGCCCGTGAACTCCTCGAT
This sequence comes from Collinsella sp. HCP28S3_B9, assembly GCF_052066095.1. Lineage (NCBI taxonomy): Bacteria > Bacillati > Actinomycetota > Coriobacteriia > Coriobacteriales > Coriobacteriaceae > Collinsella > Collinsella sp. HCP28S3_B9. Next base: position 7,465 of record NZ_JBQHST010000024.1, on the reverse strand, counting down.
GGGGGTTACGGGAACGCCCGCGTCCTCGATGGCACGAGCCGTGCCGCCCGTAGAGATGATCTCGACGCCAAAGTCGTCAACCAGCGTCCGTGCGAAATCGACGACGCCCGTCTTATCGGTAACCGAGATCAACGCGCGTGCGATCTTCACATCAGATCCCATGCAGTCCTCCTGTCTGGTACGCCGCCGTGCTCTGTGAGTCGGTGATACGTCGATCTGCAGCGCTCGCGCAGCGGCATTGAAAATACTGATTCAATGTAGCGCATCGAGCGCATCGATGCACCCCGTAACGGGCGCATGTGCAGAAAAAGCTTGCGAGCGGGGGTTGCAGGAGCGCCACTGGGCACGGTGAGTTGATGGAACACAGGGGCACCATAATTAGATGCCAATGGCATGGTAGAACTGTGCTCGATATGCATCCGCAATAGAAAGAGGCACTATGGTCTCGCGGGTTCTCTACCGACCGTTTGATACCGAAGACTTCGACGCCATCGCGCTGATCTTGCAGCAGCTTTGGCATAACAATTCGGATAACGAAGAGTACAACCGCCTTGAGGCCGCGTGCGATCTTGCCTATTGCCTTTCTTCCTCGACGTTTTCGCAGGTCGCCGTAATCGACGGCCAGGCGCGCGGCATTGCACTCGCACGTGCGGGGCAAAGCAGCGGCGCCACCGTTAAGGAGCATTGGATGGATACCGAACGCGCATTGCTGTCGCAGATGCGTGAGCTGGAGCCCGATGCCTGTGCCGAGTATCTCTCGTTTGTGCGCGCCACCATTCGGACCAACAACCGCCTGCTCGAGAGCAGCCCGCTGCCGCATGACAACGAGGTCACGTTGCTTGCCGTGGATCGCGATGTCCACGGCCTGGGCGTTGGCTCGGTTCTGCTCGATGCCGCGGTCTCGTACCTGTCCTCGCGCGGAGCGTCGAGAGCGCACCTGTATACCGACTCCAACTGCTCGTGGAAGTTCTACGAGCTGCACGGCTTTAAGCGCACGGCCACGCACCGCGCCAACCGCGAAGAGCGCCGCCACGACATGCCGCGCGAAAGCTTCCTCTACGAACTCGACCTGACAGCCTAAAACCGGCAGTTAGGGACGTCCCCTTTGTGCCGGCGCCCCGGGACACTCCTTGGCAGCAACCACACCTAGTCGTTGGGGACGTTCTTAAATGACTAGTCGCCGGGGACAGTCTTGAACAAAAGAGTCACCGAAACCCTCGCTGGCATCACCCTATAGAGGAGTCTGCAAATAGCGGTGGGCAAAAGTAAAAGATCGGCGCATTTTGGCGCATAAAAAGGGGACGGGCTTTCCCCGACGGCTGCCGAGAAAAGCCCATCCCATAATTTAGGACCGCTAGAACGTTCCGCCGCCGCCTCCGCCGACGCCGCCGCCCCCGCCGCCCGAGAAGCCACCACCGCCGCCGCCGCTCGAGCTATCGGAACTCGAAGCCAGCTCACGGATGCTCTCGTGATACACGCCATCGAACGAATCGAGCGGAGACTGGTTTCCGTAGTGATGGTAGTACCACCAGTAGCAGGGGTAATTGTCGTAGAAGCCGTCGGCCTCGCGCACCTCGGGCGGCACGGCCTCGGCAAGCTGACGCAGAACTTCCTTGGAAACGCCCAGCGCCGCACCCATCACCAGAAGTTTATTCCACAGCACCAGATCGCCGGGGACGGCTTCCTTTAGACGCGTGAAGTCCTCGAGCCAATGCTTGAGCGCCTTGCAGCGAGCCGCCACCTCGGCGCCCTCCGGCGTAAGGCGGCGGAACGTAAGGCCCACGCCAATACCCACCAGCACAATCGGCACCGAGATAACCGCGGCGACAATGTTCACCTGTGCGCCGTCGGTAAAGAAGATGGATCCCACGGGAACAAAGGCGATCAGAGTACCAAGAACCAGGCAAAACACCATTGCGACAATGCCGTCCGAGGCAACGTACTCGCTATCGGCCAGTTTGCCCTTAACGGTGCTCTGATAGTCCTTGAGCTTGTCGCCCACGGGCGTAGCGTGCTGCTTAACATAGTGTTGCAGCTCGTCAAACGTGCGCGAGCGATCGCCGTTCTCGTCGGGCTTAGCACCGGCAAAGAAGACCTTGAGCACCATGCGGTCAATGCCCTTGGCCGACTTCCAGCCCGCATCGCTCACCGTCACACGATACGTCTGCTCCTCTTTTTCGCGACGGAGCAGGCCCTTCTTGCCCTTGGTCGCGATTGCCTCCTCTAACTTGATCACGCGATCGTCGGTGAGCTTCATGAGTGTGGCGATATATGCCTGATCGGGCACCTCGTTCCAGCTCATGAGGGCCGAAAGCACGGCGGGATGGTCGGCCGAGGGCACGTCGCGGAAGTATTCGTCCTGGAACAGCGGTTTGGGCTTGCGCTTGCGCAACTTGAGCACGACGATTGTGCCGGTAAAGGCCACCGCCGCGACAACGCTAACCACGGCAAGTGCATTGGCGATCATGCGGGCGTGAGCGCGGCGGGCGTTGGCCTCCTCGGCCCACGCCTTCTCCTCGCTCAGAATTGTCGACATGCGTTCCTTGCCCGAGGCGGCGAGCTGCGGCACCCAATCGCTGGGGAAGGTGATGCGCGCCTCGGCGAATTCGCCCTGATGCACGCAGGGTATGGTATAGGTGACCATGGGCTCGTCCGCGTCGAGCGACACGTCGCCCGTGAGCGGACCGTGGCCCCACGCACGGAAGTTATCGCCCTTGACGGCCGCCGTTCCGGCAGCGGCATTTGCGAAGTAAACTTCCATCTCGACGTCATCGGAGTCCGCAGACCAGCCGTCACCCACAAACTTCCAGTAGAGCTCGGCGGTATCGGACCAGTTCATAACCGCACCGGTCATGGTGTAGCTCACGTAATAGATCGCGCTGTCGCCGCTCTCGTGGGGGCTGAACACCTTGATCTTTACGCCGCCGTCGGACTGCTCAACCGTATAGACGCCGTTGTCGCCTTTGTTTGCATAGTCAACCCTGCTAAACGCGGCATCATCTTCCTCGACGCTCAGCACATCGACACCCGCCGTACCACCCTGCTGGTTGGTGCCCGTATTGATATCCCAATACACGCCGTTGATGTCGTCGTCGAAATCAAACTGGCGCCCCTCGACAACGGTCAGCGATCCATCGGCCTCAACCGTGGCACCGATATAGGTTTGGGTCATGGAATACCCGTCGGCACGTGCAACGGCGGGCAACAGCAGCAGCACGCACGCGACGAGTGCGCAAATGGAAGCAAATCGCGCAAGCAGGCAGCGCTGCCGACAAGCATTGGCAACGGGGGCGTTCATAGGCACATCCTTTGTCTGTAAAACCAACAGCGCCATTGTCCCACGTTTGCGGGTACACATGACGAACATCTAGGCGACCGGAGCGCCAAACAGGATGAAAGTCATGCCTGCCGCCAGCAGCTAATCATTGGGTAGTCATTGGGGACGTTCTTAAATGACTAGTCATGAGGGACACCCTTGGCATGGCCCGCGCCAGCAATAGATACCACTTCACAGCTCCGTCACAGGTGTAGCAGCTTTGTGTGGGCGCGGCACGCGCTGATTGAGCCGCCAGCCGAGGGGCATAAAGCAGTTGAGCGAAACCGGTTTGCCCCTTTGCCGTTCGCTCGAGGATCATGTCCCCCTTTTCCGCGGAAACCCCGGCAGTTGCGAAGAGCTGCCGGGGTTTCTGTTGTCTAAGGTACTGAGTTGATCGACAGGAATCAAAGCACCGAGCCTGCGGCCCACCATACGCAATGCGGGGCCTCGACAACTTGCGGACCACAGTGACGCCTCCCCATCGCGCCCCGCGCTATACTCGTCCGCATGGATATCAACGCACGCAACATAGCAACGCCCGCCGCGAACGCACCAACAACGCCGCCCGCCTCCGTTCCCGTACCTGTCGTAGGCCGTTTTGCCCCGTCGCCCTCGGGCCGCATGCACCTGGGCAACGTGTTCAGCTGCCTGTGTTCGTGGCTTTCGGCCCGCAGCCAAGGCGGCAGCATCGTGTTGCGCATCGAGGACCTGGACGATCGCTGCAAGCGCCCGGAACTTGCCGCTCAATTGATTGACGACCTGGCCTGGCTGGGGCTTGAGTGGGACGAAGGCCCCTACTACCAGCACGATCGCCTGGACTTGTACGAGGACGCCCTGCACCAGCTGCAAGACGCCGGCCTCACCTATCCCTGCTTTTGCACGCGCGCCGAGCTCCACACCGCAAGCGCGCCGCACGCCAGCGACGGCACGCCCATCTACCGCGGCGCCTGCCGAAACCTTTCTGTCGAAGAGATCGCCCGCCGCAGCGTTCTGCGCGCCCCGGCCACGCGTCTGCGCGTGCCTACCGTCGATGACCTCGCCGGCGACGTGATCGAATTCGTGGACCGTACGTACGGCGCCCAATGCGAGGCACTCGCCACCGAGTGCGGCGACTTTTTGGTGCGCCGCAGCGACGGCGTTTTTGCCTACCAGCTAGCCGTGGTGGTCGACGACGCTGCCATGGGCGTCACCGAGGTCGTGCGCGGATGCGACCTGCTGGGCTCCACGCCCCGCCAAATCTACCTGCAACATCTGCTGGGACTTCCCACGCCGCACTACGCGCACATTCCGCTGCTCATGTCGCCGGACGGCCGCCGCCTTTCCAAGCGCGACCGCGACCTGGACCTGGGCGAGCTACGCGCCCGCTTTGGCACACCCGAGGCGCTGCTGGGCTGGCTCGCCGGGCAAACGGGCATCGCGCCGGACACCACGCCGCGCTCTGCCGAGCAGCTGGTCGAGCACTTTAGCTGGAATGTCATCCACGCGCACCGCGAGAACATCGCTGTAACGGCCGAGTAGCCAAATACCTCGCCCCTATGCAACATCCCAGGGCTGGAGTTCGTCGCCCAAGCGAACGATGCAGTCGTAGAGCACGGTATGGCGCTCGGCAGGGTTGGCATCCCGATGAAAATGCCCGTAGTACCAACGCTTGTAATCCAAGCGGTCTTCCAGCTCATCGAAAAATGCCGTAAGCCGATCAACGGCGGGGTAATTCCAGCCAGGCCCCGGATAGAGCGTGGGCGAAAGCATGCGCGTAGAGCAGGTGTGGGTGACCACGTAGTCAACCTTCCAGCCCACGCTGTCGAGCTTTGTCCGCGCCTCCTCAAAGTTGCGCTCGTCCGGCAGCTCCTGTGGCCACCAGCTGGAATAGGGAATGCGGTATTCATTATCCACGCTCGTGGCGCCGCCCATGGTAAAGATCGTTGAGCCGTCGAGCTCAAAAACCTCGCCGCGCGTCAGGCGCCGTATGGGAGAGGTATCCGACAGGCACTGCGTTAGCCCACCGTGCCACAGCTCCATGGGACGCTCCGCCCAGTGATCGAAACGCTCGTGATTGCCGTCGACGAACAGCACGGTATAGGGACGCGATTCCAGCCAGGCGATATCGATGCATTCCTCGGCAGAGAAATCCCACAGAAAGCCAAAGTCGCCCGCGACAATCAGATGGTCGTCGCTCGTCAGACTATCCCCAAGATCCCAGTCGCGCAGCTTTTGCATGTCGAGGCCGCCGTGAATATCGCCCGTCACATAGACCGTCATCGGATTACCACTTCCCTGTAAGTCGCTAGACCGCATTCTGCACGATCACCAAGCCAACCGTTCCACCCCTTCCATCCCTTAGGGCTTACCCCTCGTTCTTCCATCCAAACGGATCAAGCACCCAAAAAATCAGATCAAGCACGCCGCCGGTCATCATAGCGCCGGCAAGGGCCATGCAAACGCGCAGAGAACCGGCACTTCGGAGCACGTCGAATGGTCCCAGAACAGCCAACAGCGCGACCGCTGCGCCGACCACGCACAGCGCGAGGCACGGCCCCGCGTCCTTGACGCACTTCTTTGCGAGATGCTTGGTGTTATCACTCATCAATATCGGACTCCTTAGAGGGCCGTTGTTTGGGTACATGCCGCCGCGGCAGAGCAGGGCGGCAGGGTAAGTGTCACATGTCGTGCGGACATCAATGGAAAAACCGCCTGCTCGACCAACCCTTAACGCCGTTTTGCACCGGCACCCCATCCCCCGCTATCGAGGTCTAATACTTTTCCCGAGAAGTGAACGGCTGTTTTTAGACCCCTGAAACATCCGCATCTTTCGGCGGCAAAATCGCAGGATTCCAACGTTATAACTGCAGGAAACGGCACCTCTAAAGTGTCGGCGCTTCGGGGGTCCGATTTAGCTCGTTCACTTCTCGGAAAAGTATTAGACCTCGTCGGCAGCAGTCCAAAAGGCGAGTCGTTTCTCCCCCGCGCAACCCAATAGACACATTCCGCTCCTCCCTCACACCACCCAAAAACTCATCCAACATTAATCTTGGCTCAAGAATCGCTTAATCTATAACCTGCACTATAAAGTTCGACCAAGGGCGGGGCGGCGCCGCGCAACGCAGACCGCCGAACGCAACGCTCGCGCCCGGGCAGATCGCCCGACGTCGCGCCCATCGAACGAAAGGACAGGTCATGGACGACCTCGAAAAAGTTGAAACCATCCGCACCAAGTGCAACGTGAGCTACACCGATGCCAAGGCCGCGCTCGACGCCGCCGACGGCAACGTTCTGGATGCCATCATTTGGCTTGAGTCGCAGGGCAAGACCCAGACCACGTCGGCGCATGCCGCAACCGAGGCCGCGCCAGTCGATGAGCCCTCGGCCGAGATGGTCGCCGCGCAGGCAGCCTACGAGAAGTCGAGCGAAAAGACTGACTTTTCCAAGAAGATGGACAGCGTGTGGGAGTACCTCAAAAAGCTCTTCCGCCTGAGCCTGGACACCAAGTTTATCGCCACGCGCCGCGACGCCATCATCCTCAACATCCCCATCCTGATCCCCATCGTCGCCCTGTTTGCCTGGGGTGCCACGATATGGCTCATGCTGATTGGCCTATTCTTTGGCATGCGCTACCGCATCGATAGCGACGGCGACGTGCCCGGCAGCATCAACAACCTTATGAATCACGCCGCCGACGCCGCGGACGACATCAAGCAAAACCTGAACGACGACAAGTAATCGCAGACGGGGGCACACATGGCACAGATCCTGATCGTAGAGGACGAGGAGAAAATCGCCCGCTTTGTGACGCTCGAGCTGGAGCACGAGGGCTACCAGGTGGAGCACGCCGCCGACGGCCGCACCGCCGTGGACTTGGCGCTGGAGCGCGACTACGATCTGATTCTACTCGATGTGCTGTTGCCACAGCTCAACGGCATGGAGGTCCTGCGGCGTGTCCGCAAGCACAAGGATGTGCCGGTGATTATGGTTACCGCGCGCGATGCCGTGATGGACAAGGTGGCCGGCCTCGATGCCGGTGCCGACGATTACCTGACCAAGCCGTTTGCGATTGAGGAGCTGTTCGCACGGATCCGCGTGGCGCTGAAGCGCGCGGAGGCCGTGCGGGCGGCTTCGGGCGTTGGCGGCGCCGGCGCTGGGGCGGGCATGGCG